>USMK01000013.1 GCA_900555835.1 uncultured Clostridium sp. | reverse complement strand
TGCAACCTCTGATATTGTATCTTTTCCAAAAAATTCTTTCACTTTTGCATTTATAATCTCTGTTGTACCTACTAATGTTATAGTCTCCTCTGGCATATCATTTGCGGCCTTAACGGCACCTTTTATAACAGCATCTGGTGCATTATCTCCGCCCATTGCATCAACTAATATATTCATGCCTAGCACTCCTCTCCAATATTGTAATTTATATTGTATTGTGTTTCCCCAAAAAAAGCAATACTTTTTGACCAATTAGTTCAATTTTTTATATCTTACTTCCTCTTTTCCACGGCTTCCTCTTTTATCCAACATTAAAAAAAGTAGAGATTTTCAAAAATCTCTACTTTTTCTCTATAAGAATAACAAATTATTCAATAACTTCTGAAACGATACCAGAACCTACTGTTCTACCACCTTCACGAATAGCAAATCTTAATCCTTTTTCGATAGCTATTGGAGTGATAAGTTCAATTTCCATTGTTACGTTATCTCCTGGCATAACCATTTCTGTTCCAGCAGGTAATTCAATAACACCTGTAACGTCTGTTGTTCTGAAATAGAATTGTGGTCTGTATCCATTGAAGAATGGTGTATGTCTTCCACCTTCTTCTTTTGTTAGAACGTAAACTTCTGCTTTGAATTTTGTATGTGGATGTATTGTTCCTGGTTTTGCTAAAACTTGTCCTCTTTCGATTTCATTTCTTTGAATTCCTCTTAAAAGAACACCAATGTTGTCTCCTGCTTCTGCTTGGTCTAGTAATTTTCTGAACATTTCTACACCTGTTACAACTGTTTTCTTAGGTTCTTTTGCTAAACCTACTATTTCAACTTCTTCTGAAACTTTGATTGTTCCTCTTTCTACTCTACCTGTTGCAACTGTTCCTCTACCTGTTATAGAGAATACGTCTTCAACTGGCATTAAGAATGGTTGGTCTGTTGGTCTTTCTGGTGTTGGAATGTAGCTATCTACTGCATCCATTAATTCTTTCATGCATTGATATTCTGGTGCATTTGGATCTGTTGATGTAGATTCTAGAACTTTTAAAGATGAACCTTTTATAATTGGGATTTCATCTCCTGGGAAGTCGTAGCTTGATAATAAGTCTCTAACTTCCATTTCTACTAATTCTAGTAATTCTGGATCATCAACCATATCGCATTTATTTAAGTAAACAACGATATATTTAACACCAACTTGTCTAGCAAGTAAGATGTGCTCTCTTGTTTGAGGCATTGGACCATCAGCTGCTGAAACAACTAATATAGCACCATCCATTTGAGCTGCACCTGTAATCATGTTTTTTACATAGTCAGCGTGTCCTGGACAGTCAACGTGTGCATAATGTCTTTTTTCTGTTTCATATTCTACGTGTGCTGTGTTAATTGTGATTCCTCTTGCTTTTTCTTCTGGTGCACCGTCGATTTGGTCATATGCAGTGAATTGTGCCTTTCCTAATAATCCTAAATATTTTGTAATAGCTGCTGTTGTTGTTGTTTTACCATGGTCTACGTGTCCGATAGTACCAATGTTAACGTGTGGCTTTGTTCTTTCAAATTTAGCTTTTGCCATTTTAAAATTCCTCCTTTTTTTGGTTTTTAACCTATATAATTTTAATTTGATAACTTATTTAGTATTGGTATTTTATAACAAATTTACCAATTTTGCAAGTGTTTTGTATAATTTATATTATACTGCTTGTAATAATATTATTATTCCTCTTTTTTACCTCTTGATGCGATAATTGTATCAAGAACTGATTTTGGAACTTCTTCATAGTGTGATGGTTCCATTGCGTATGTTCCTCTACCTTGTGTTTTTGAACGTAAGTCTGTTGCATATCCAAACATTTCTGATAATGGAATAAATCCTCTTATGATTTGTTCTCCTGAACGTGCTTCCATACCTTCCATTCTTCCACGTCTTGAATTTATATCTCCAATAACGTCTCCCATGTATTCTTCTGGAACTGTTACTTCAACTCTCATAATTGGTTCTAGAATAACTGATTTTGCTTTTCTACATCCTTCTTTGAATGCCATAGATGCAGCTATTTTGAACGCCATTTCAGAAGAGTCTACTTCGTGGTAAGAACCATCTACTAATGTAGCTTTGAAATCTATAACTGGGTATCCAGCTAAAATTCCGCTTTCTGCTGCTTCTCTAATACCAGCTTCGATTGGTTTGATATATTCCTTTGGAACTGCTCCACCAACGATTTTGCTTTCGAATTCAATTCCTTTTCCTGGCTCTAATGGTTCCATTTCTAACCATACATGTCCGTATTGTCCTTTACCACCAGATTGACGAATGAATTTTCCTTCTACTCTTACTGCATTTCTGATTGTTTCTTTGTAAGCAACTTGTGGCTTACCTACATTAGCTTCTACTTTAAATTCTCTTTTTAATCTATCTACGATTATGTCAAGGTGTAATTCTCCCATACCTGCGATAACTGTTTGACCAGTTTCGTGATTTGTGTATGTTTTGAATGTTGGATCCTCTTCTGCTAGTTTCGCTAATGCTATTGCCATTTTTTCTTGTGCTACTTTGTCTTTTGGCTCAATAGCTATATCAATAACTGGCTCTGGGAATTCCATTGATTCTAGTATAACCGGATGGTCAATATCACATAATGTATCACCTGTTGTTACTTCTTTTAATCCTACTGCTGCTGCTATATCACCAGCATAAACTTTGTCTATGTCTTCTCTGTGATTTGCATGCATTTGTAGAATTCTTCCTATTCTTTCCTTTTTGTCTTTGTTTGAGTTTAATACTGTTGAACCTGATTCTAGTGTTCCAGAATAAACTCTGAAAAAGCATAATTTCCCAACAAATGGGTCTGTTGCAATCTTAAACGCTAAGGCTGCAAAAGGTTCATCATCTGATGTTACTCTTTCTGTTTCTTCTCCGTCTAATGTTACACCTTTGATATGAGGTATATCAAGTGGAGATGGCATATAATATATTATAGCATCTAGTAATTCTTGAACACCTTTGTTTTTGTATGAAGAACCGCAAGTTACTGGAACTATTGTGTTTGCAAGAGTTCCTTTTCTTAAACCTGCTCTAATTTCGTCAATTGTTAATTCTTCTCCATCTAGATATTTCATCATCAATTCGTCATCTTGTTCAGCAACTGATTCAATCATAGCTGCTCTATATTGTTCTGCCTTTTCTTTTAAGTCTTCTGGAATATCGCATTCTTCGATTTCTTTTCCTAAATCGTCTTTATGAACAAATGCTCTCATTTTTATTAAATCTACAATTCCACGGAAATTGTCTTCTGCACCAATTGGTAATTCAATTGGAACTGCATTTGCGTGTAATCTTTCTTTCATTTGCTCTACGCATCCATAAAAGTTTGCACCAATCATGTCCATTTTATTTACATATGCCATTCTTGGTACTTGGTATTTGTTTGCTTGTCTCCAAACTGTTTCTGATTGTGGTTGTACACCACTTTTTGCAGCTAAAACAAGTACAGAACCATCTAATACTCTTAATGATCTTTCAACTTCAACAGTAAAATCAACGTGTCCTGGTGTGTCAATTATGTTAATTCTATGACCTAACCATTGACATGTTGTTGCAGCAGAAGTAATTGTGATACCTCTTTCTTGTTCTTGTTCCATCCAGTCCATTGTTGCAGCGCCTTCGTGAACTTCTCCTATTTTATGAGTTTTTCCTGTATAGAAAAGTATTCTTTCTGTTGTTGTTGTTTTTCCAGCGTCTATATGCGCCATTATTCCTATATTTCTTGTTTTCTCTAATGGAAATGCTCTTCCTGCCAAAACTCTCTCCTCCTTTTTATTAATAGTTAAGGGCTAAATTCCCTTTTATTTTACCATTTATAATGTGCAAATGCTTTGTTAGCTTCTGCCATTCTATGCATATCTTCTTTCTTTTTGAAAGCTCCACCGTTTCCGTTAACGGCATCCATTATTTCTCCGGCTAATTTTTCAGCCATTGTTTTTTCATGTCTTGTTCTTGCATAAGATACTAACCATCTTAAACCTAATGTTTGTCTTCTTTCTGGTCTTATCTCTAATGGAACTTGGTATGTTGCTCCACCTACTCTTCTTGCTTTAACTTCAAGAACAGGCATTACGTTGTTTAATGCTGCTTCAAAAACTTCTAATGGATTTTTTTGTTCTTTTTCTTGGATTATGTCAAATGCTCCATAAACGATTTTTTGAGCAACTGTTTTTTTACCATCAAGCATTACGTTGTTTACTAATTTTGTAACAACTTTGCTATTGTATATTGGATCTGGTAAAACTTCTCTTTTTGCAATATATCCCTTTCTTGGCACTTTTCTTCACTCCTTCTTTTTGTAGTTTTCTACATTGATTTTGTTAATACTTTAAATAAAGTATTAAAGTTACTCTGATTTTTTCTCAGTTAGTGCTTAATCTATATTTCTAAATTCAAAGTCAATTAAAACTTAGTATACAGCCAAAGCACTTTACCTAATTTTATTTCTTAGGTTTTTTTGCTCCATATTTAGATCTAGCTTGGTTTCTGTCTTTAACACCAGCTGTATCTAATGTTCCTCTGATTATGTGGTATCTAACACCTGGTAAATCTTTTACTCTACCACCTCTTATTAGAACAACACTATGCTCTTGTAAGTTGTGTCCTACACCTGGGATGTATGATGTTACTTCATATCCGTTTGAAAGTCTAACTCTGGCAACTTTTCTTAAAGCTGAGTTTGGTTTCTTAGGTGTAACTGTTTTTACAACTGTACAAACACCTCTTTTTTGTGGTGCTCTATTATTTGTTTGTTTCTTTTTCTTTGAGTTATATCCTTTTTGTAGAGCAGGAGCTGTTGATTTTGTAGAAGTTGTTTTTCTACCTTTTCTAACTAATTGATTAATTGTTGGCACTTTGAATTTCACCTCCATAAAAAATAAATATCCGCTGACCATTTCTATTCTCAGCGGATAACATTCTATCATTTTTTATCGCAAAAGTCAATATTCCGTAAAGAATTTTTCTGGTAATTATGATTATTTTGTGATAATGTCTTAAATAATAACTTTGAAAAATGTCTCAAAAATAAAAAATAGAATAATACCTCAAAATGAAATAAAATTTAAAAGCGGTAAAATATTATGTTGTTGTTATTTAATATATTATTTTCTGTCCACTAATATATCTTAATACATTTTTTCTTCATTTACAAAATCAAATTTACTATCTGCCAAAATTTCTTATAAACCAATTTATATCATTTTTTCTTCTTTCATTAGCATTAACTCGTTTATCATTATGCGAATCCCTCTTTATCAACCAGTTAATATGTTCAATAATTTTTTCTTTATGCATCTGTTTTAATATTAAAGCTCTAGTTAATGCAATTCTTCTATCTTGAAGTGAAACGCCCTCTTCTACAGAATATCCCATTTTATATAACTCACTTTCTTTTTTCCATCCCATTTGATTTTTGCCTTCGGCGTCACTACTTATATTTATTTTTGGTAATTCATGATATATTATTTTATATTCTTTTTTACATATCGGACAATACAATAATACTTGTGATTTTCCAATTGGTCTAAAGCTCAAATATATTCTATCACATTTGTGAATTATTTTTATGTTTTGATATGGATTATCTAATTTATAATCTAATTTCGTAATTTTTTCATAATCCTCTTTGGACAATATTGTATAGTCATTTTTCCAGTATTCTTTAAGTATTTGTTTTATATCATAGATTGAATAATCAGTAATTTGCGTTTTTATATATTCCGGACTAAGATATATTTTTTTCCCTTGTTTATTTTCCTCTACAATTGTATATTTTTCAATAATTGTATTAAATAAACTTATTCGTTCTTTTTCCAAGTTAATCATATCCATTATTTTTAATAAAAAATCATTAAAATCAAGTATCTCATATAATATGATATCTTCAATTTTTAATTTTGAATACTCTTCCTTTATTTTCTCTTCAATTTTATTCACATTTAAAAAATTATTCTTATATCTAGCAACAAAATATGGCTTAGTTACTTTCCATCTTCTCTTAATTTCCTCTTTTGAAGCTAATTTCAAATCCGCCAAAAATGAATAATGTAATCTAGGGTTCTTTTTAAATTCATTTACATCATAATAATTATTTACAATTTGTAAAAATATTAAATTTTCATCTTTTAATTTTTCTTCCATACTATCACCCCAATAATAGTATAGCATATTTCAAAAATTATGTAAACTCGTGAGAGTGTTTAACTTATTTCAAAGAATATTCTTTTCTTTATATTTTATTTCAATAATACTTTCTATAAAATTTTTCCTCCTCCAAGTACCACATCGTCCACATAAAACACTACCGATTGCCCTGGTGTAATTGATTTTTGTGGTTGGTCGAATTCTACTTTTATTTTATTTGGTTCTACTTGTGTTATTGTGGCTGGTGCTTCTTTGGCTGCATATCTTATTTTGGCATTTACTTTTAGTGGTTGTTCTAATTTATCGGCTAGTAGTAGGTTGATGTCTGTTACGTATAGTTCTGTTTTGTATAAATCTTTTTCTTCTCCTACAATTAGCTCATTTTTTGCTTGGTTATATCCTACTACAAATAGCGGAACCGGATTTGATATTCCTAATCCTTTTCTTTGGCCTATGGTGTATTTGTATAAACCTGTGTGTGTTCCAAGTTTTTCGCCTTTTAAATTCACAATATTCCCTTGTTTAGCTTTTATATCTGAATTATTCTCTAAAAAAGCTTTGTAGTCTTTATTTGGAATAAAACAAATATCCTCACTATCTGATTTGTGTGCAACACTTAAATTGTGTTCTTCCGCTATTTTTCTTATTTGATCTTTGCTTGTAAAATCGCCAAGTGGGAATAATACCTTATCTAACATTTCTCTTGGAAGATTATACACCACATAGCTTTGGTCCTTTTTATCTGCTTTTGACTTTTTAAGCACATTTTGCTTGTACTTATCATCCCATTCAATTTTAGCATAATGACCAGTTGCAATATAATCACAACCAAGCTCCTTAGCCTTTTCATACATTGCACCAAACTTCATATATTTATTGCACTCAATACAAGGATTTGGAGTTCTGCATTGCTTATACTCTGATATAAAATCTTGAATTACGTGCTTCTCAAAATCCTTCACGCCATCATATATAAAATGCTCAATCCCTATCTTTCTGCAAACATCTTTCACATCAATATAAGAGCAACAAGTAGTACAAGGAAACAAATTCAAAGTTACCCCTATAACCTCATATCCCGCTTCCTTCAACAACAAAGCAGACACACTACTATCAACTCCACCACTCATTCCTAACAAAACCTTTTTAGACATTTTATCTCCTTCTATTCTTTTTTACAATATTCAAACTTTTAGAGTAGTTGAAAAAGGAGGTATAATATAAAATTTATTTCATTCCAAATCCAACTTAATATGAACATCTTTTAGTTGCTTTTCAGTTACACTTGAAGGTGCTCTCATAAGCAAATCTCTTGCCTTTTTATTCTTAGGAAAAGCAATAACATTCCTTATATTATCTTCTTGCTCTAAAAGCATAACCATTCTATCGATTCCAGGTGCAGCACCAGCATGTGGTGGAGCTCCATACATAAACGCATTAAATAGCGCTCCAAATCTATTTTCTACATCTTCTTTTTGATATCCAGCAATTTCAAATGCTTTAACCATTATTTCTGGATCATGATTTCTTACAGCTCCTGATGCAATTTCGTAACCATTGCATACTAAATCATATTGATACGCATTTATGCTTAATGGTTCTTCATTTTCTAATGCATCCATTCCACCTTGTGGCATTGAGAATGGATTATGACAGAAATCAATTGTGCCTTCATCTGATAATTCATACATTGGAAAATCTACTATCCAGCAGAATTTGTAACACTCTTTTTCTAATAAATCTAATCTTTTTCCTAATTCAATTCTTACTCCACCAGCTATTTTTTGTGTTTTTTCACCATTGTCTGCAATAAAGAATATTGCAGAATTTGGAGCAAAATTGGTTACTTTTTGTAAATTTTCTTTTATTTCATCTGTTATAAATTTAGCAATTCCACCTGAAACCTGCATTTTGTCATCTATTTTTACCCAAGCTAAGCCTTTTGCTCCTAGTTCTTCTACGGCATACTCTCCCATACTGTCGAAGAATTTTCTTGGTTCATTTGCTCCATTTGGAACTACTATTGCTTTTATATCTTTTTCTTTAAAAGCATTGAAATCTGAATTTTTGAATGCTTCTGTAACATCATTTATAATCAATGGATTTCTTAAATCTGGCTTATCTGAACCATATTTTTCCATTGCTTCTTTGTATGGTATTCTTACAAACGGTGTACTATCAATTTTCCATGTTGTGTGCGCTTTAAATACATTTGGAACAACTTGTTCTAATACAGCAAATACGTCCTCTTGTGTGGCGAAACTCATTTCTAAGTCTAATTGATAGAATTCCCCTGGTGATCTATCTGCTCTTGGGTCTTCGTCTCTAAAACATGGTGCTATTTGGTAATATCTTGTAAAACCTGAAACCATTAGCAATTGTTTAAATTGTTGAGGAGCTTGTGGTAAAGCATAAAATTCCCCTGGATGTAATCTGCTTGGCACTAAGAAATCTCTTGCTCCTTCTGGTGATGAATTTGCAAGTATTGGTGTTTGAATTTCTGTAAAATCCAGTTTTTGCATTTCTTCACGTATTGTTTGTAATATTTTTGCTCTTTTTAATATGTTATTGTGCAATTTTTCATTTCTTAAATCCAAAAATCTATATTCAAGTCTTAGGTCTTCTCTTGTTTCATTTTTGTCGCTATTTATTTCAAATGGCAATACATTTTTGCATTTTCCTACAACTTTTAGTGATTTTGCTTCTATTTCAATTTCTCCTGTCGGAATTTTAGGATTTTTATTCGCTCTTTCCACAACTGTTCCACTAACTGTTATTGCAGATTCTGTTGTTACATCTTTTATTTGCGCTATTTCAACATCAGATATAACAATTTGTGTAATTCCGTTTTCGTCTCTTAAATCTATAAATTGCATTTTTCCTAAATCTCTTATTTTGGCTACCCATCCGGCAAGCCTTACTTCTTCTCCAACATTTTTTATTGTTAATTCTCCACAATTATGTGTTCTATATTCATTCATTTTTTTGCTTTCCTTTCTAGTATTGACGTCCCCATACTACCATATGTTTTGCTTCTTTTCCGCATATTGCACATTTGTCGTCTAAATGCTCTTGCTTAAATGGCATACATCTTGAATGAGCACCGGTTTTCTCTTTTACTTTATTTTCGCATTCTACATCTCCACACCACATTGTTTTTACATATCCTTGATTTTTATCTAGGTTTTCTTTTATTTCTTCTAGTGAATATGCTGTTGTTGTTCGTTTTTCTCTTAATTTTAGACATTCTTCATACATATTTTTTTGTATATTTTCTAGTAATTCTTCTATTCTTTGTGACAATTCTTCTAATTTGACTGTTTCTTTTTCTAATGTATCTCTTCTAGCTAATATAGCTACACCATTTTCAATATCTCTTGGTCCAATTTCAATTCTTACAGGTACTCCTTTCATTTCCCAATAATTGAATTTGAATCCTGGTGTGTAATTGTCTCTATCATCTAGCTCTACTCTAAATTTAGCTTTTAACTCTTGATATAGTTCATCAGCTTTTTCTAAAACGCCTTCTTTATGCATTGCAACTGGAACAATTACAACTTGAATTGGTGCAACTTTTGGTGGTAATTTTAATCCTCTGTTATCTCCATGCGCCATTATAACAGCTCCTATAACTCTTGTGCTTACTCCCCAAGATGTTTGATACGCATATTCTTCTTTTCCTTCCTTATTTTGGAATTTTATATCAAAAGGCTTTGTGAAATTTTGTCCAAAATAGTGAGAAGTTCCTGTTTGAAGCGCCCTTCCATCATGCATTAAAGATTCTACTGTATAAGTTGCTTCTGCTCCTGAGAATTTTTCTTTTTCTGTTTTTTGTCCTTTTAATACTGGAATTGCAAGTAAATCTTCAATTACTTCTTGATATATATCTAGCATTTGCATTGTTCTAGCTTTTGCTTCTTCGGCTGTTTCGTGAATTGTGTGTCCTTCTTGCCATAAAAATTCTCTTGAACGTAAGAATGGTCTTGTTTCTTTTTCCCATCTTAAAACACTACACCATTGGTTTGTTACCATTGGTAAATCTCTCCATGAACTTAGCCATTTAGAAAATAATGAGCAGAATATTGTTTCAGACGTTGGTCTTACACATAGCCTTTCTTCTAATTCTTCTCCACCGGCTTCTGTAACCCATGCAACTTCTGGGGCAAACCCTTCTACATGGTCTTTTTCCTTATTTAATAAGCTTTCTGGAATTAAAACAGGCATTGATAGGTTTTTTACACCTGTTTCTTTAAATCTTTTATCCATATAATTTTGAATATTTTCCCATATTGCATATCCATATGGTCTGATTGCAACAAATCCCTTAGTTTCAGTATAATCAGCAAGTTCAGCTTTAAGTACAATATCTGTATACCATTGTGGAAAATTTTCTTCTATATTTGTTATCTCTTTTACAAAATCTTTATTTTCACTCATTTATATCTTCTCCCTCTTTATTTTCGATTTCCGTTTCTTGTTCTGTTATAACAGGTTCTTGTTCTGCTACTTCCTCTTTTGGAGGCATTTCTTCTATTTCTAATTGTTCTGGAACATCTTCTTTTATTTTAGGCAATTCTGGTAATTCGTCTAATGAAGATAGTCCAAATGTTTTTAAAAACTCATTTGTAACTCTGTACATAGTCGGTCGTCCTGGTGCATCTAGTTTGCCGGCTTCTTCTATTAAATTGTATTCCATCAATTTATATAAAACTCCGTCTGTGCTTACTCCTCTAATATTGTCTATTTCGACTCTTGTTATCTTTGGGTTATATGCAATAATAGACAAGGTTTCCATTGCCGCTGACGACAAATTCGGTTTTGCTCGATTATCAAATATTGGGTATATGTATTCGTAATATTCTTTTTTTGTACACATTTGATAACTGTTATTTACTTTTATTATCTCTATTCCGTGATTTTTTTCACTATACTCTAATCTCATTTGTCCTAGTATAATTTCAACTTCTTTATGTGATAGCTCTAAGGCTGACATCAATGTTGTTGTTTCAACTTCCTTACCTGAGGCAAATAATATAGCTTCAATTATCGCTTTTTTCTCTTCTATATCCATTGCTTCTCCTATTCTTCCGATATACTTTTATAGCATATATTATTACATTTTTTGACCATTATGTCAATGGTCAAAACCTTTGACATTGATATTTTTTTGTGTTATATTATATTTAGTTAAGCTAGATTTTAGGAAGGGTGTGCTAAAATGGAAAATAAAAGATTGGAAATAATTGAAGGCGATGGTTCTAATATAGAAATGTCTCCTGTTCTTTCTCACATAAATTCAATTAAACCTAAGCCTAAGGAGAAAAAATCTAAGGTAATTATACCAGAAACAAAGAAAAAATAATTTGAAAGGAAGTTTTGACAATGCTTCAAAGCAATTTGCAACATAAATATCCGCCTCAATTTCAAGATTTAATGAGCGAAATTGATAAGGAATTAGAAAAAGAAAAAAAGGAAAAAGAAGAAGAAAAGGAGAGCTAAAAAACTCTCCTTTTTTTGTGTAATCTAATAATTTTATTAGTTTTCACAGAAATCAATTTGGAATCGATTTCCAACGGCAGAAACAGCTATAAGATATTCTTCGCTAGCCAGAACCATATCAGCCTTTTCTATATTGACTTCGCTTATGTCCAGAGGATCCTTGCAAAGAATTTCTCTTGATTTGCCGTTCCAGACAATTTCATTTTTGAGAGCATAATACAATTTCAGCAAATTGTTATAGCTCTCCATCAGTGCCACTCTTGCAAGGGGCATCGGAATAGAATTGTACTTATCGCAATCTTGCTTTTCGTACAAGAACCGCAAACGCAATTTTTGCAACTTTTTGATAAGCAAAGTTTGCTTTGGATAATCCTGCCATGCCGGAACCAATTCTTCTAATCTGATTTCAATTTTCTTTGTAGTCATAAAATTTTCCTCCTGTCGTTACTAACTAAAAAACAACTACATGTATATTATACCATAAATTGGATTATTTTGCAATTATGTTGACTTTTCTTCTGTGTTTTAGTATATGTTACAATATTATTCGTGTATTTGTGTTATATGTAATCATTTTTCTTTTTTAACCACTCATAGTTATTATCCATATGGCTCTGCGAGAGCCATATGGATAATTTTTTTAAAACAAGTTACAATATATTAACAAATAACGCTAGGAGTTTTTTATGGTTATATTCGTAATTAAAGATATTCGTTCTAAAAAAAATATAAATTTATATAAATTAAGTAAATTAACGGGAATTACTAGATCATATTTAAGAGATTTAGAAAATAATAAAAAAAATAACCCAACAATCCAATGCTTGGTAAAAATAGCTGATGCCTTAGGTGTTGGAGTAAAAGATTTGTTTTATGACAATTTGGAAATTGAGGAGTTAAAACAGCAATTAAATGAAAACATTGACAAAACAGGACTACACTCAAAAGAAACAATGGAAATCAGTCACATTATTGATTTGCTTGTGAATGTAGAATGGTACAATAAAAAAAATATTAATGGCAAAAAAAATCCACACTGAACAGTGTGGACGGACCTCAATTCTTCATATTATTATAATAATTATTCAGATGTATAAATTTATGTTTGCTAAAATTGTTTCTATGATTCTATTATATCATATATGGTTAATTTTGTCAAATTTTTCTTAAATTTTACATTTTTATTTGTTAGTTTTTTTGATTGTGAAGTCGCTGTAATCATTTCTGTGTGCATGATATACGAATTTATGCTTATTTTTATGAATTGAATATTTTTTTATTTATTTGGTATTTTTCTTCAATTTCTGATTATTTTTAGAAGATATTTTTTTATTTTTTGTTGTTATACATCAAATTCTAGATGTAACATTTCCAATTTTTTATTATATTGTCCATAAATTCATTCGCAAATTTTGTCTTTATTTTGTACTTAACAGTTGGAAATAGATAACCTTCGGGTTATGAGCGACGGCTCAAGGCTTTTTGAGTCTTTGTGAAAATTGGAGTTTTTGTTGGTATTTCAGTATATTTATTGATTTTGGTTTTAAGAACATTTGTGCATTTTTAGGGCATTTTTTGAGGGTTTATTACCCAATTTTTTCCCAATTCATAATGTACATGTGTTCGTATCTAGAATTAGTATTTGTTGAATTTTTGAAAAACATTTTTTTGCTATTAAAATTTTAATTTTTATGGAGGTTTTTATTTATGAATAATTTTAGAGAAGTTAATGAGGATATTTTGAAAGAGTGGCTAATGTTTAGAGAGGATGACTTAGCATCACTAACGTGCGATGAAGATAGAAAGCATTTTGTTTATTTTGATGAGATTTCTGCAAATATTTTAAGGAATGTTCCTAAGGAGAATAAAAAGTATGTACAAAAACAATTAAGTAAATTAGACGAGAATTTTATGGATTATATTTTTTATTGGAATGAGAAGTATTATAGAAATGGTTTTGTAGATGGAGTGCAATTGATTGGGGGATGTTTTGAAGAATAGAAAAAAGCCCTATTGGGCTTTTTCTATATAATTTATGCTTTAGATGCAGATGCTTTATTGTCATTTCTACAATCTATAAGTATTATCTCTTCACCTATTTTATTGGTGCATCCAGCTACATTTATAATTTTGTTTACCTTATCTAGTTCTTTTTCAGAAAAATAAAATATTGCAATTATACTTTTTTCTGCACTATTTGCCCTTTTGTATATCTCGGTTTGCTCAAACATATGTGGTAATCTTGAATTACTAGCCAACTTAAATTCGATTACATTTTGATTTTCAATTCCTTTAGATACAACAACATCAGCTGGTCCTCTACCATTGTTAGTTTCAAAGTCTGGTTTAAATGAAGTTTTGTACCATACGAATTTAAACAGTCTTTGTAAATCATTTTCAGTTGAAATTCTCTCTCCATTATGATATAAATTCTTATATCCATCACAATCTTCTATAATATGTTTAAAATATTGTATTCTATTTTTACTTTCCTCAAATGCACTAGTGCTTTCTGTTACTTCATAATTACCTTCTTTAAATCTATTTACTAATGCTTGTGCATTTATTATAAATTTTTCTAATTGAGTGTTAACTTCGTACAAACATTCTTCTTTAATATTTTCTTTATCTTCTTCTTTCATCTTTACATAATAATCGTAAATCTCTGGATGTTCTTTTACCATTTCTGAAAAAGATTCTTTTTCTATTGCCCTAATTTTTCTTTCACTTGGTTTCTTCTTATTTTCTCTCTGTGTTCTTTCATATTCTCCAACTGCTTTAGCTATATAATTATTAACCTGTGTTCTTAAGACATCATTTTCAATATGTTCTCTAACTTTTCTGTTATTTTTCAAAAAGTTATCCCTATTTATTGATGGTTCATTTTTTCTTAAAATATCTGAAGGAGTTAATAAAATATATTCCTCTTCTCCTTTTTCATTTATTAAAAATGGCAAATAATATTCTTTTGTAATAAAACTTTCTGTTAAATAATTAAATTCTGCTCTATCAACTGGAAAATTTCTGCAGTCTTTTCCTTTTAAATATTTTTTAGCAAATTCTTGCGTATATTCGCAAAGATATCCTTTTATTAAATTAACCGTCATATCACTAATTTTATCTCGTCCACTACCATCATATAGTAACATTATTTTTTCTACATGCTCTCCACTAGATATTTGATTGGTATGTAAAACAAATTTTATATTTTTGTACAAAAAATATCCAAATTCAATATCCAATGCACTTCCTTTATTTCCCTCTAATGCATATCCAAACCAATTATTACATACTTCATTAAAAGTATACCATAATTTTATATCTCCTTTTTCTAATTTTTGTTCAGATTTTTTAGCAAGAAAATGAAAATACTTTATTATATTTTCATGAAGTATTTTATAATCTGGCTTTTCACTATTAAATATAAGCATTGGATCAATAAACAAAGGCAGATCACAAACTAATGAGATATCTATAGCTCCATATTTTTCTATTACATTCTTTTCTACTTCAAATTTTTCTGAAAATAACATTCCTACTTTCCCCCTATTTTGCTATATTTATTTATTATTTAAAAATTGTTTTATAATACTTTTATATTGATCCTGGGCATTTAAACAAGTATCTTTTAAATATCCTTTTTCTTTGTTAGTTTGATATTGATTTAATCCTCTATAATAAAATAATTTATCTTTATCTAAAATAATAAAAGGGACTATATTATTTTTCAAGCATTCTTTAAATGCAATTATTCTACCTACTCTACCATTTCCATCTTGGAAAGGATGTATTTTTTCAAATTTAGCATGAAATTCTATTATTTCATTTATTGTTATTTTATTTAATGTCTCATACCATTCTAACAATTTTTTCATGTCTCTTTCAACATTCTTAGGCTCTGTTGTTTTTAATCCTCCAACTTCATTAGCTAGCTTTTTATAGTCTCCAACTACAAACCAATCTTTCCTACTATCTGAAGTTCCCTCTTTTAAAATTTTATGAAACTCTTTTATGATTTTTTCTGTTAATTTTTTTTCTGCTACATTTAACATATAATCCACTAATTTAAAGTGATTAGCTGTTTCTAAAACATCATCTAAGTTTGTTATAGAATCTTTTTCTGTTAATAATGTATTAGTCTCATAAATATATCTTGTCTGATCTTCTGTAAGCTTACTTCCTTCAATATGATTTGTATTATATGCAAATATTATTTGTGTATTATGATATAAATTTCCTTTTAATTTCATTTCCTTTTGTTCTCTTAATACTTCTAGAATATTTATTTTTGATATATCAAAAACATTTTCTTTTATTAATTCATCTACAGATACTTCAAACAATTCAGCTAATTTTTTTAAAGACTCAATATTAGGCTCTAATGCACCGGATTCATACTTTGATATTGTTGCAGGACTAACATCTAATACATCTGCGACCTCATTTTGTGTCATTTTTTTGTTTTCTCTATATAATTTAATTTTATCTCCTAACATGATAAAAACTCTCCTTTTTAGATTATAATAATATTATATCATATTATTTCCAAAAAAAGAAAGTTTTATTTGATTTTTTATTATTTTATTTCTATAATAGAACTTTTATTTTTCATCATTAAATAAACTTATAATAATATTAAATAAATCTATATTTTCTACTACTATTATTTCCAATGTTTGTATTACTCTTGTAATTGCTTGATAAAGCATATCTCTAGGAGAATAAACATTATTATTCATTTTATAGGCTTTAAGTTTATTATTATCATAGTAAAAATGTTTATCAATTAGAACTCCGACATTTTCAAACTCTTGTCCTATAACTCTATGTGGATTTCCAACTGTATTTTTGTTATAATCCATTCTTTCAAATCCCACTAATCCTTTTTCAGGATATAATGTTGACGTATAATTTATAAAACTATAGTTATTCTTTGTCTTTATATACTTATCTGCCTCCTCATAAGAATTAAAATATACTATATTTATATTTTTCTTTGTTAGTTTTTTATCATTTATTTTTGTTAAATCTAGCATAACAGATATAAAATCTGCTAACTCCTTGTTAGTTCTAATCTTTTTAGTCATAGAGTATTTCATCAATCGTTCATTTTCAAGTATTTCAATTATTCCTCCTTCACTAGTTCTCAAAATCTGTTTTCTGTCACCACTAAGAATTAAAACTATATCATTATCATCTACATATTTTTTTATAAGTTTAAATTGTTCAATTTTTATTCTCTGAACTTCATCTATAACTAACACATCAAATTTTCTTAAAAATAAAGTAGAAAAATTTTTTATTGGATATATATTCCATTGATAATTGTTTATCAACTCGTATTGTCCATTATTTATTTGAGCACAATGAATTAAAGCAACATTGTTATTTTTTCTTTTCAATTCTTTTGCTAAGTGGTAAGTCAGTAATGTCTTTCCAGTTCCAGCATCACCTTGTATTAAGAAAAATTTACTTCCATTCTTTATATTACTTATTATTTCATTCATTATTTCTTCTTGATGACTAGTAAGAAAATACTGATCATTCATAAATTGTTGTGTTTTATTAAATGGGGAAATTAAATAATTGGATGCTTTAAATATGTCATTCAAATCTATTTCTATACAATTTTCATTATTGCTTAATATATTTAAAAATTCATCCATTTTTAATTCTTCTAACTCATCGTTTTCATTTAATAAATATAATTCATTATTTTTTTGTATATATCCAATTAATATCAATTTTTTCATTAAAAATTGTAAATAGTACTTATTCTTTACGAGTTGTTCTTTCAATATAGTAATATTTTCTACTTCTCTTTTATATTCAATATTCAAAACACTTTCGTTATCAAGTCTAAGTAAATCAAATTCTTTTCCAATTTGAGGAATCTTATATCCTAAATAAAAGTAATTATATTGATTAAAAGATCCTTTATTATATTCTTCAATGTATTCAATTAAGCTTTTTAATACATTTAATTCATACTTTTTGACTTCTAATCCATAGTCTTCGCCAATAAAATTTATATATTCTTTTGGTAATGTATTTTGATTTGCCAAATATATATTTATTAATGATTTTAGATTTATTGCTTTCATTCTAGTCTCCTATCTAATTATCATATACATGGAATAAAATACTCCGAAATATTATGCTTGTCAACATATTCTTTTCCATCGTAATCGCGTAAAAATTCTATTAATATCCTTATTAATATGTAATGAGCTACAACAGAAGAAACAGCATTATATAGATTCCCTACTGTTGCACTTTCTAATCTATTATGTTTTAATGCTTGATATGCAGACCACCACTCTAATCCACCGTATTTCTCATGGTTATCCATTTCTTTAAATGGATATGCAATTAATGACTTTTCATTGATATAAGTAGAAAGATCTGGACTATAAGCCATCTCTCTAATATTTTTAATTTCACTTAAAACTTGTACATATACTTTCATATTGTATTCGCTATCTTTCTTTTCTACACCTTTTAATTTACAAATTATTTTTAATATTGAATCAATTTCAGAACATGACAATAATATTATTTTTGCGAACTCATCTGAATATGTATTTTTATTTTCGTCTGAAGCTGCTACAAATCTTCTTGTATCTTCTAGCATTCTCTCTATAGATAAATAATAACTCCAATAGTATTCAAATCTTGTTCTATCTAAAATTCTTTTCTCCATATATTTCTTTTCCTTTTACTTTTATTTTATAAAAACAAAAAAGCAAAATAAATTTGTAACTTATTAATTACTCTTATATCTTGCTTTTCTTTTGTTTATTTTTTATTTAGTTTTAAAGACTGCTTAATTAATGGAATTAAATTATCAATATCTTCTTCATTATCTATTATAATACAATAATCTCCATTTCCCCAATGTCCAATATCGCTGATATCTTTTGAAATATTTAATGGATCATTTAAAGTTCCTTTTTTCATATTTATATATATTTTTAATTTATTTTTATGAATTTCTATATCTGTAATGTTTCTCATACCTTTAAATGCTATATATAATTTTTTAGCTTCTATATCAATATCATCTAGTTCCAGTATCCTATTTTTTATTTCTTCATATAATCTTTTTATACTATCTGATGCTTTTTCTAAATGATCTTCTTCAGTATATACTACTACTTCTTTATTAACATCGTTTTGTACTGATTCCATTTGAACATCTTGTATCTTAACATTACTTGTCTTTTTAATAAAGTCAATTTCAATAATATCATCTTCATATCTTGTCACTTTCACCAAATCTACTGGTATATTCTTAAAATCAGTAGCATTTAATTGATACGCTGTATAAATTGGTGAGACAAATATAATTCTTGATTGACTCCAGTCAATGTCTTGAATAGTCAGTGACGATTTAGTCTTTATATTATATTGTAATACAAAATCTGCTCTTCTTTCTAACATTAATTTTAAATATGTATATCCTTGGTCAACTAAGGAATGATTTTTAACATTTTTATATTCAATTATTCTAAATGATTTAGATTCTTCATCAAAAGCTAAAGAATCAATTCTAAAATCACCTACAATGAATTCTGTATCTATAAATTTATATCCTAATATTGTTTCAATGTTGTTTTCAAAGAAATTTTGTAGTTCTTTTTCATTTTTAAAATCTTTTTGTTTTAATTCTTTCTTTAATTTTAAAATCATAAATTATCTCCTTAATTTATTCGTACTTATATTCTTCTTCATCTTCTGCAACTTTTAATTGTCTATGATTTTCTTCTTTATCATAAATAGGATATTCCATTTCTCTATTTTCATTTATTTTTTCAAGTTCATCTTTTATATTTAAATTTAAATAATTCTTCATTAGTAATTTCACACTTAGAAATTGCTCGATTATATAATTGCAACCTTGATTCAATTGGCAATATGGTAAATCCAACTTCAAATGTAAACCATTTTTGCTTTTTCCTGGTAATAATAAAGCACTATAAAGATTTTTATTACTTCCTATATTGCTATTTCCTAATAAAATTGTATACGAAAATTGTTTATAATTTAAATCTGTTATATCATTATAATATTTAGAATCAAATAAATATATTGTATTTTCATCTGAATAATAGTGATCTGGTCGTATAAAAAATTGGTGTTCTGATTTATCTATATTAAACTTTTTATTTTCAAATCTTTTATTAAGTTGTTTTCTTTTATAATCAAATATTAACTTGTTTTTTTCTTTATCAACTTTTACAAAGCAATCATTCAAATATTTATTAACCATACTTTCCCAAATCATATCAAAATAGTTTATTTTTAAATGAATTGCTCCTCCTGTAGCTTTTTTATCATAGCTTTCAAAAAAATTTATCAAAGCATTAATAAGTTCTTTTTGATAGTCTTTAAATATTGTATTTTTAAATTGATACAATTGTCGTAATGTATATTCTTTATTTGCCAAAAAATCAATTTTGCATTCTTTCACACGAACAATTGGTAGTTGAATAAAAAATGAAAAATTTCTTATTGTATAATTTATTACAAATGTCATACATTCACTTATAAATGCTGTTTTATTACTTTTCTTTTTAGAGTATATTGGCAAAAAAATCAAATTTCCACTAGATACAATGGTACTTGACTTTTGTATAGTATCCTTCCATGATATTTTACCATTAACATTTTTAGAAAGAATTACTTCTTCTTCCTTATATATTCCATATTTTTTATAATACTCATAAATCTTAAAAAAAGATTCAAAAGGATAATCCGATTCAAAATTTTCTTCATACCCTATATATTTATTTGCTACAGTTTTTGCTCTGTTCTCAATATTATATTTGTAAATAACTTCAAATAGCATTTTAATATTTTCTTCTATTTCTTTTTTATTATATTCTTTATAATTGTTATCATCATTAAAAAAATGCTTTGGAAAAACCGCCAATATCTTTTCTTTTTCGATCACAAAACCCACGAAATCTAAATTAAACTTCTTTATCTTCTTTGAGTATCTTTTGTCCCCATCAGATAAATTAAATTTTTTTATTTCGTCATTTATTTCATCACCATCTTGTCCAAAAACAATTTGTAACATACTAATGTACCTCCTATATTACAAACTATTATTATTCCATGCATCCAGACATTCAAAAAAATCATCACTAAATATTTTCTCATCATCTTCATATTTATCATATAGATCAGAAAAGTTAGTTATACTATCATCAAATAGCTTTACTTCTGTCTTGTAAGATGCTCCTTGTATATCAAACCATAAATAATGTAACAATTTATTCTTAATTTTTTCTTTATAACTTTCACTATCAAATTCAATAAAGAATTGACCTATTTGCTTGTCTTCTCCAAGTCCTAACTTTTCTGAAGAAGAAATAAATTTATTCAAAGTTCCATACAAATCTATCCAATTAATCCTAATTTTTGTTTTTCCATTATTTAAATCAATATCTGCCGCATTTAAATTTATACCATTTTCTTTCACTGGTTTAGTACTAATATATTCCCATTCAAATCTTCTTTTAAATGCTGTATCCATTACAAACACATTTTGATCAGATGTATTAACAGTTCCCAATATTGATAAATTTGCAGGTAGTTTTATTCTATCATCAGTTAAAGCAATAATATCTTTTGCTATTATAGGATTATTTATAAAGTATTTACTCCAACCTTTTTCTGTTCCTACATTATCTCTATCTAATAATTGAAATATATCCCCGAATATAGCCGAACAATTGCCTCTTGACATTTCTTCAATTATTAAGAAAACCTCTTTAGATGTATCTTGATATGCTTTTTCTAATGCTAAAGTGAATACTCCTTTTGCAAAATCATATGATACCTCTCCATTTTTCTTAACTGTAGGTAGTATTTGTCCGACAAAATCGCTATATGTATATTCAGGATGAAATGTTACCCTAAAAATGTATTCATCCGAAATTTGTTTTTCTTTTAAATATTTTAATATTTCATAACTTTTACCTGTTCCAGGTGCTCCATAATAAATTTTTTGCATATAAAAACCTCCTATATAAATCTTTCTATATAATCTCTAAATGCATCCAATGTCTTATTTCCTCTAGGTAATTGGTTAAATATAGACATATCACATTTATATGCATCTCTACTTGCTAGATAGAAAGATGCATATGCTTTTAATACAAACCAATATGGTTCATTATTTATATGTATTCCATCCTTTAATCTTATTATTAAGTATTTTATAATCTTTTTTTCATCGTCTATCTCAAAAAACTCATTCTGTTTATCTTTATTAGTTTTTACAAGCCATTCGTTATATTCTAAAATATTATTAGCATTCTCTTTTAAGTTTCTTTCCCTCAATATTTCTTCTATGCTTTTATTAAAAATGTCTACATATTTAAAATCCAGTATTTCTCCACTTCGAATATTTATTGCCATTGATGGAGTATAATTTGCTTCATTTGCATTTATTATATAGATAGGCCTATTGCTTATTTTTTTATCTTTAGAATTTTTAATTTTTGGCATGATGCCTGAAATTACAGGAAAAACCTGTTGTGCTAAAATTCCCGATCTCGTTTCATATGCCGGAGGAATAATAAAAACATAAGCTTCAATAATTCCTTCTTCATTTTCTATTACTCCGAAATATGTGCTTGACTCTCCATATACTTCAACTTTCTCCTTAAATTGACATTCTGAAATATTTAATTTAGGATATTTTTCATTTAATACATATATTATTTTGTTTATCAGTTCATCTGTATTGTGTATATTAATATTTTTCCACAATTGATTTGCATTATAATCTACTGTATTAAATTTTTCCTTTAATGATATTGAAAAAAATATTTTTCTATTCATATATCCTCCTTAAAAATTTTTAATAATAACTTCGTTTTTTGCATACCTCCAACCAGATACTCCAGCATTAATAATTTTATAGTCATTCTTTTTTATCCAGTTTAAAAGTATTGTATTTTTCTTTCCATTATGTTCAACTACATTCGATAATAAGAATTTATATCCCAATTTATCTATCTTTAATAGTGTATCTAATAATTGATTTTCTTCTGTTTTAGTCCAGCCTTTTCCACCTCTTTTACCATCATTATATGATGCATTTGTAATAAAATAAGGTGGATCAAAATAAAAAATAGTATTTTTTGAAAAACTTGACCAATTAATATTTATATAGTCCATATTGTAAAATTCAATATTTGAAGTTTTAGGAATAAAGTTTTTTATTCTTTTTTTCATATCTTCACTATATCCAGCGACACCAATAGGAGTATTAAACTTTTGAGAATTATTAAATCTAATCATATTTTGGAATGAATACATATGTAATACAAATAAACTCACACTGTCGATTGTATTCATATTATAATCTTTCCTCAATTTAATATACGGTTCTTTTCCCTCTTTCACCAATCCATATTTATCTATGCAATTTTCTATATCACGAATTACATCTTTTTTATCATTAGTTATAAGCCATTTTATTATATCATAAATTTTTGTATTTATTTCATTATAATATACTTTTTTGGTTGCTACAATATTTGCTCCAACATTAAAAGCCCCTCCCATAACATCCACAAAATTTTCAACCTCGTATGGTAGTTCTCTAATTATTGTTGGTACTAATGTGTTTTTACTTCCAGAATAATTTAATGGTGATTTATTTACTTCTAAATCTTTTTGGAAATAGATTATAACTTCATTAAGATTCTCTCCATTTCTTTTATTGCTTGAACGGTGATTCTGATATTCTTGATAATTAAATTTCTCTACATATACCTTATTCTCTTTTGCAAATAACTTAGCTAAACTAACTAACTCTTTTAATGGTACTAAGCCCTGATTACTATAACTAATAATTATATGTTTAAATCTAATTTGTCTAAATAAATCTTCAAATTGTGCCTTTGCTTCATTTTTTCTAGCATAAAGAGAATTTTTACTTTCTCGTTCTCTTTTTCCTCCTACTCCCTTTATTTTGGGTGAATCATATTTTGCTAAAGTTTCCAATAAATGATATGCAGATACATACTGTGTTACAGTATAAGGTGTATCTATGTATGCAATATCTCCTTCAATTTCCCTTACCAATAAATTTGCATCTTTTGAAAATATCTCATTTTTAGAAATTTTATTAACTTTATTAAATTCCAGTGGTTCTATTATAAACTCTTTTTCCGCCCTTGATTCCCAAAACTTAAAGAATGCTTCATATGTTCCAGATGTATTTGATACCTTTGTAGCACTTTCTAATAATGATGCTATTAGAAAATAATATTCATTTTCAGTTATGATGTCCTTTTCTTTTAACTTTTCTATCTCTTGTCTAATTCCATCTATCTTTATTCCATTTGTTTCTGTAAAAAATTTTCTTCCTCCGATTGGAGTATAATTCTTATAAATAAAATATGTATCATCTGCCACATATTTTTTTGTATTTAGCCATTCAAAAATATTTATTTTATAATTTTTTTTGAATTTTCTAAATTCTGGCATATCTTTAAACGATAATTTTGCTTTAGATATTACATATGAATAATATAAAAAATCATTTGATATAATTTTATATTTTTCCTTAAAATAATCTCCTACACAGCTTGTACCAGCGAACAAATCAGCAAATGTTTCACCTTTAATTTCGTATTTTTTTATTACTGATTCTATTTCAGGTAATAATTTTACTTTACTTCCTAAATATCTCATATTAACTCCTATCTATAGCACTTTTTCCACTTTTTACCCACTCATCCAATTCAGAATATTTAAACTTCCATTGTTTTCCTATTTTATGTGCTGGTATTGTGTTTCCTTTTTTTAACCAACTCCTTATTGTAACTGGCTTTATTCCTAAGTATTTTGCAGCGTTTTCAATGCTTATCCAATTTTCATTAATCTCTTTTTTCATAATACTCCTTAATATTTAATTATATTTACAATTATTTAATCATATTTGTTAATATACTATCATAAATAGCAAAAAAAAACAATCCTAAAAGTATTTTATTTTTGAAACTTTTTTATTTTCAATTTCTATAAAAAAAATGATCATAAGGATAACCTACTTTAATATATAACTCCGTTAAATCCATTTTATATTTCTCCAATAACTCTAAATACTTTTGTTTAAAAACATTTTTACAAATCCATTCAACTCCTTTTCTTGAAATAATAACTCTATTATTCTCTAAATATTTATAATTACTAAAACCATTATCACACATTTTTTTAATTGCTTTTCTTATACTAGATTCTGCTCTATTAAAATATTTTTCTAATTGTTTTATATCCATATCTTCATTCCACCAATTTTCATTATGCTCTACTTTCAAAAAATCTTCATACAATTTAATTCTGGTTTCAAAAAATTCTACATTAGCATCTATTAAAGATTTTTCTTTTTCAAAATACACAAATTTTATCCGGTCATACCCTTCTACTAAAATAAAATATTTTCTACTTCTTACTTTTTCACTTCTCCATCTACAAGTTGGATGTTTTTTCAACATAACATCTACAACCTTTCTTAAATCTACATGCTTTACTTCTTTACCCTGTTTAGTTGTTATTCCTAATAATTATAATCTTGTTAAAATTTTATTATATGATAAAAAATACTATCTAAAATTTGTTCTGAATCTCTCCACATTTTCATCACTGCCTTACTATAAAAATTTATTAATGCTAGTTTACGAAGCATTAATAATTAGCAAAATTTATTTTGCTCGAATATAGGCGGCATTTTTTAGTGCCCAATATTCGCCAGCGTGGTGTCTTGACACCTTTTTTGCTGTTTAGGGAAAAATCCCTAAAACCCTTTTTAGCTCTCCGAGGGAATTTTTTTATTCATTTTTTCATAATTTTTGTTTAAATTTTAGAAAAAGTCTGAACAAAAAATTCAAACTGTTCCTATTTACAATTGTTATAATTTATATTATAATTTTATTAGGTTTTAAGATTGAGTTAGCAAATAGTTTGGTCGCTTATGCTAACTTTTTCTTTTGCTTTTATTTCTTCTGCAATTGAAATTCCATAACACATTTCATTCAAAACTTCAACAATTTCTTCTGAAATTTCTGTATCATCTTCAGTAGATAATTGTTCAATTAATTGCTCTTTATTATATCTTGTTGTAATAACAATTGGTAATTCATTATCATATCTATTACTAATAATTTTATTTAATTTTTCTAAAGCCCATTTGCTTAAATTTTCACTACCAAAATCATCAATAATTAACATATCTACATTAGAATATAGTCCAATAATTTGCGTTTCTGATAGTCCATCTTTATTAAACGATTCTTTAATTTTATCAATTATAGAGCTACTTTTTTCCATTAATACAATTTTGTTTTGTTCAATCATTTTATTAGCTATACAAGCTGCTAAATATGTTTTTTCATAGCCTATATTTCCATAAATAATCAGTCCATTTTTCATCTCTGATTCAATACATAAATCTGTAAATTTTATTAGTTGATTTATAATAGATGTATCATCATATGTATCAATAAGATTTTCAAAATTATACTTTTGTAATCTCTTTTTCATATAGTTATCTTTATAAATACTATTTATAATTTTTCTATACTTTTCTTGTCGCTGTTTTTCTTCTTGTTCAAAATCAAATTTTTTCCAAAATTGAATTGCTTTTTCACAATTACATCTTTCATATTCAATCATGCTTTTATCATAATTTACATATAAATAATCGAATCCAATTGGCTTTAAATTTTTATTACAAAATCCACATTTTGCACCTTCATTGGTGATAACTTTATAATTTGAATTCTTTAAATCCACTTCTATTCTCATCTCCTTCTTTTTCTATTTTATTTCTAATCTTTTTCTCTTCTTTAGTGTTACGTTGCGTTACTGTAACGTTACTTTTTTCTTTTTCACTTTTCATTTTTTCACGATATTTTTGTTGCCTTAAACAATTTTGTAGTCTAATTTCTTCAAGTTTATCAGCACTTTGATACTTAGACCAGTTTTTGATTTTATAAAAATTATCTTCTATAATAATCATTTTTAATTCTTCAAACTTTTCCAAACATTTTGTGATTTTTTTCCTAGACTTTCCCATAATCTTTGAAAATTCATCAACTGTCATTGGTTTATCTTCCGTTATTGATAATCTACCTTGATAATTACACTTCATTGCTATTGTTAAAAGTTGTATCCATACTCTAATTAGTGTATCTCCATCTCTTTCACTTTCTAGCAATTTTATTTTGTTATTATCAAAGAAATCCGTAGATAGTTTTAACCATTGTAAATTAGCCATATCCTCCTTTCCTCACTTTCTTTAGAATCTAATCTATCGATTCTTGTTCCATTTTTGTTAAATATTCATCTAAAGCTTGTACTCTAAATAAATATTTCCCACCAACTTTTGAACATGGTATTTGTTTTCTTCTTACTAATTGATTTATCAACCAGTATGATATTCCTAAATACTCAGATGCCTCTTTCATTGTTAATGTTGTCCTTTGTACTTTTTGTAGTTCCATAATATCACCTCCTATTTTTTTGTAATTTAATATTGACTTTTGTTAACAATTGTATTATATTGATTATAGTTAACTTTGTAAATACTTTTTAGGTTATTTTGATAGCAGGTTAACTTTAGTGTTTTTGAATATCTGTTAACGGAGGAATTATGAAAAAAGATAAAATAAATAGTAATATACATCTCTCTATTACTAGTGAAGAAGAAATCCAACATATCACACTATTGTATGGTGATCCGGATCGCAAATTACCTAAAGGTGTTTCAGTTTTGGATATTGTAAAAGATTGCTTAACTGAAGATGAATATAAAGAATATGAAGAATTATTTACTACATATGTAAAAACCAAACCTTTTACCAATGAAATAAAAAGAAAAATAGATTGTTTAAATATCCCAAAAAAGCTACATTACTATGAATTAGACGAACTCTCAAATTGTCATTTCTTTATAAAAGACCATTTCTCAATTGATGACATAGGAACAAATTTAATTGATTTTTTAAATACAAATTTCTCTAACTTTGATGAATATTTTGTTTGGTTTACTAAATTTTTTACTTCTTATATAAAATATTTTGAAAAAAGTGATATAGATAATTTAAAGATTGATAAGACTTATAGTTATAGTGAAATTGAAAATTTAGGGAAAAAATATTTCAAATTAATAAAAAAAGATGCTATAAAAATTCAAAAGATTTACTCTGAATTTGTTGATTACATATTCAGCAAACATCCTCGTGAAAATTCAAGGACAATGACTAATAAGATACGTTTTTATATTTATTACACTTCACATTTTAAAACATTAAAACCATATGTTACTAATTTTCAAATAAATGATACTTTCAATTATAAAATTGTCCCTGAATATCTTGAAACCAATGAAGAAAAATTGTTAGAATTTTTTACAACAGGGCAACATTTTGCTGATGTATATGCCGAAACTGATGCAACAAGTTCTAGTGTCTATACCATACTTTATATTACATTGTTTAAATTTGTAGAAGAAAATAAATACATCATAAAAAAATGTAAGAACTGTGGTAAATACTTTATAACTGATAATCCAAGAGTTAGTTATTGTGACAATTTATTTAAAGGCTCTCAAACTTGTAAAGATATTGGAAATCAAATTGCTCAAAGAATTAAGCAAGATAATGATAAGGTATATGGTAAATATCGTAAAATTTATGCTAAAAAAGCTATGTTGGTAAAACGTAACCCTGATATAGAAGTTTATAAAAAAGATTATGAGAAATGGAAAAAGGAAGCCAAAGAATTTATGAATGACATTAGAGATGAAAAGAAAAGTTATGACGAATTTGATAAATGGTTAGATAATAATTGCTAGGAGGTTAGTTATGAAGGAAATAATTAAGAATATATTTAATAAAGTAGATTTTAAAATAATTGTAGGGACTATTTATTTGGCTTCTCTCGTATTTTCTTTGTTTCCTGATAATATTATAAATTATTTTGGTTTATTGTCTTTTAAATCAACTTATCAATTTGTTATTTCTTTGATTTTTATCGTATTAAGTTGTTATTATATAGCCACATTAATTCAATATGTATATAATAAAATAAAAAACAAGACTTTAAACAAAAAACTCAGAAAAATGATGAAAAAAATAAGTTCAAATGAAAAACAATATTTAATGAAATTTTATAATTCAAAAACTAAATCTTTTGATACATCAACTACTTTTGATATAAGTAATGCAATTGTAAACTTATTACAAAATAAACATATAATTAATATTGGATCTAGCATCTCTGTTGGATATACTGAATTTGATTATTATTTGCAACCTTGGGCTTTAGAATATTTAAATGAACTATTAAATGACGGAAAACTTATAGTACATGAAAATAATTTTGAATGGAATGACTAAAAAAAGAAAAAGAACAACTATTTCTTATTGCTGTTCTTTTTCTTCTTTAGTATGCCATAGTATCTTTTTGTATCAATATCTTTGTATTTTTGCATTTCTTTATTATATCTATTCTTTAATTTCATTATAAATCTATTTTTATACGATATAAAATATTTATCTAAATCTTTAAATTCTTTTTCACAACGCTCATTATATGTTATAAAATTACCTTTTTTATCATCTTTTCCATATTTAGAATATAATTTATATAATTTTTCGCCTGATATATTTTTTCCGCTCTTGGTTTTTCCGTGTGACAATGCTATTGTTTTAATTTTCTTATACATTCTATAATAAAACTTTGACATTGTTTTATCTCGTATTTTTATTTTATCTCCTGTAAAACAAAATCCTAAATATTCTAGCTCATTTTTAGTGTTAGCTATCTTTGGTAAAAAGTCCATATTTATATTTTTTAGCTTTTCTTCTTCATAATAATATACTCTTGTTTTCTCATCTTTTAATACAGGATTTCCATTTTGATTAAGAATTTCTTTTATACTATTAAATATAATTTCAAATTTTTCCTTTGTTATATTAGGAATTATTACAATAAAGTCATCACTATATCTTCTATATAATCCTTTGTTTGATGTTACTAAATCATTTATCATTTTATCCGCATCTATCATATATATATTAGCTAAAACAGAGCTTATCGCTGATCCCTGTGGAATTCCAGATTTATTATTATAGTGTAAATATCTTGTTTTATATTTATTTATTTCCTCTATTGTCATTATTTTTTCTAATTCAAAAACATACTCTTTCTTACCAGTTTCGGAATTTATCTTTTCAGTATGCTTATATACATCTTTACGTTTTATTCCTTTTATCTTACAAATATCCTCTAAATCAAAATAAGTATATTTTGTAATATTTTTAAAAACAGCATAATAATCTTCATCTAGATTAGATTTATTTAATACTTTGCATATCATTTTCTTTAAATATTTATGATCAATTCCCTCAAAAAAATCCTTGAAATCTCCCACAAGGATATAACTATTTTTTGTATTTATTATAAACTTGAATACATCATGTGCAAAACTTATATTATTTTTCCCTTTTAAATTATTTCTATATGCAATACTACATTTATTTATTCCATTTTTTTTCACATAATCATTATATGAATTATTTAACTTATAATTATACAATTGATAAATGTATCTATCTAAATGAGATGAAAACATTATATTTCTCTTTTTCTCTTTTCTTACTTTTTCTTTTTTTTCAACATTTTCTTTTAGATTCTTTAAATATTTTTCTTTATCAAATTTTTCCATTTTATGAATATCTAATATAAATGGAAGAAAAGAGTGTTCTTTAATTTTCTTTGTATTATATATATATTCTTTTACTTTTTCTATTGCTTTTCTGTTGTCAAAATGTGCATACGACTTATATTTAAAAATATCTTTTCTTTTTTTCATTATTTCTCCTAAAAAAAGCGATACTCATTCCTATCAGTGCAGTATCTGTTCGGGAATGAGTACACTAAATAACTTACCTTAAATAAAGGCAACTGCAAAATAATACCTCCGAATTGCTTATGTTATTATAAATATAACTAAATTGGAGGTGTCCGAAATGGTCAATTCTATATTGCACGAGATAAATATAGAAATATTAATATTATTAATAAGATTAATATTTATATCTTTATCGGTCTCATACAAGATAAACTTAATCATAACTGACAAGTGCGAGCACTGTTTGTCACAATGCTTGACTTTAAGAAATCGCACCCTTATAACATATATCTTATAAGGTCACTATATTTACTATAGCAAACATATTATACAATAAATTTCCATATTTTTCAATATTTGCGTACAATTAAATAAATTTTTTAAGTTTCTTTTTGAAAACTATTGCTTTTCGTTAACTATTATTGTATAATTTATTTGTTAACAGTGCAATAAATTCTCTCCCTTCCATAGTTATACTTGAAAGGAGGTGAAATAAGTAATGGCTGGGAGTATAGAAAAAAGAGGAAAAAACAGTTACAGGTTAACAGTATCAGAAGGATTTGACTTAAACGGCAGACCCATGATACACAGAAAAACTATTCATGGAACTAAAAAAGAAGCAGAAGTTGAACTAGCAAAATTTGTTACTGAAGTACAAAATGGTTTAGTCATAGATGGTAAATCTCTTAAATTTTCTGAATTTGTTGAAGTATGGAAAAGAGATTATGGCTCAAAAGAATTAGCTCCTACAACATACAAACGATATTGTAGAATGTTAGAAACAAGAATTTTGCCATATTTCGGACATTTCTATATAAACAAAATCAGACCAACTGACATTATGAAATTCTATGACTTACTTGAAAAAGATACTCAATTAGTTAGAAAAAAATGTAACAATGGTTCAAAAACTAAAAAGCCTTTATCTGGCAAAACTATTTTAGAACATCACAGATTATTAAGAGCAATGCTTCATAGAGCTGTTTACTGGCAATTAATTGTAAGTAATCCTGCTGAGCGTGTTCAACCACCTAGAGCTAAAAAACCTAAAAGAAGATCTTATGATGATGAGCAAACTAAAATATTATTAGAAAACTTAGAAAAACTTACTGTAGAAGATACTAAATATAAAGTTGCTATCATTCTTACTATCTTTACTGGTGTTCGTTTAGGTGAATTGATGGGCTTAGAATGGCAAGATGTTGATTTTAGAAATGGAATTATAAGTATTAACCGTTCTAGTCAATATCTATCAGATATGGGAGTATTTACAAAAGTTCCTAAAACAGAAAGCTCCATTAGAGAAATTGCAATACCCGAATTTATCATTTCTTTGCTTGAGGAATATAAGTTATGGTATGAAGAACAAAAATCGCTATATGGCGAATTATGGACGAATTCTGATAGGTTATTTGTACAAGCTGATGGCAAACCTATGCATCCTTCTTCTATAAGCAAATGGTTTGTTAAATATGTAGGTACAATAGGATTACCTGTAATTAATTTTCACGGATTAAGACATACAAATGCAAGTTTACTAGTTGCACAAAATATTGATATAGCTGTTGTTTCTGCAAGACTAGGTCATGCACAAATAAGTACAACACTTGACTTTTATGTACATCCACTACTTTCTCATAATAGAAAAGCTGGATATGCACTAGAAAACTTACTATTACCAACAAGGTCTTAATTTTACTTTTTTCTAATTTTCACAAATTACAAATTTTCACGATATTAAAAAAGTAAAAAACTTTGAGATTTTATATCTCTTTCCCAATAGTTTTTTACTTGCAGATTTTTGTAAAAATTATAACTTTATAGTAAATTTTTTATTGAATTTTTATTAGAGTTTCGGGCATTTGAGGTGGTTATTTTACCCAATTTTTACCCAATTTGACATAATAATGCCATTTTAAAGCATTATTGCAACCAATTTTAAGACAACAAAAAATCACTAAAACCGTTACAGTTCTAGTGATATATCCTTTGGTTGCGGGGGCGCAATCCGTACTAAAACTACGAATTTCTTTAAAAAGAATACTAACCGCACCAAATTCCATATAATTTTACCCTAATATAAATTTAGACAAAAAAATAGAGGTATCCTAATTTTAGGATACCATTTTTTAATACTTAATTCTTCCATCTTTATAAATTGTAATACCTTTAAATTGATTTAACATTTCTTTTCTCTTGCTTTCAGTAAGATTATTTAAGCTATTTATATAATTAACTACCAAAGCTTTGTCTGATTCTTTCTCTGGCTTGTATTCTAATGCAGTTAATATAAGTCTTTGAGTATATGTAGTGCCTTTTATGTTATTAACATATTCATATAACTTCTTCTTAGCACTATTCTTTACAGTCTTTCCTTTTTCTGTTCCATCATCTTCTTTGTCTGAGTCAAACTCTCCATTGCTACTTGCCAATTTATATCCTAAATAGCTATTTATATTAAGTCCAGTTGTTTTTATAATATCATACTTTACATCATCTTTGCTTTTTATATAATTTTCGTATAATGAAGTCTTTTCTTCATTGCTATATTTAGAATTATATAATATTTCTATCTTATCACTACTTTTGATACTTCCATCAGCACTAATTGTACCATTTTTTCTTTGTTTAAGAGTTTCTTGTGCTATTGTTTCTTTATAGTTAGCATAAGTTTTTAAAGAAATCTTTTTATTCTTTTTAGTTTCTGTTTCAGATAATTCTTTCCAAGTTTTAGTATTAGTGCTTACATCTGTTGTTTTATAATATTTACTATTTCCAACAATAGCTGTATTTCCACTAATATTTATAGAACCACTACCACTAGCTCCGCTTCTAGCTAATTCGTTAATCTTCTTTTGGACTTCTTTTAACTGTTTTTTCTTACTTTCATCGCTATCATCTGAATTTTGGATTTTTCTTTTCTTGTTGTATAATTCACTCATACTACTTGATATTTTAGAAGCATACTTATATTTTAGCACATCTTCATCTGTTGCTTTACTACTATTAGCCTTAACTTTTAATTCGTCTAGCTTTTCAAAGAATTCTCCTGGATACCTACTTTTCATTACACTATCAGTTGTAAACTTATCTTCTATCACATTATTTTCAGCCTGTTTAGTCATCATAGGAAGTACAACATCTCCTATTCCACCACTATATTGGTCTAGTAAGTAATTTACTTTATATGGGCTTACTTTTAGCTTATCTCCTAACCATATGCTCAAACTATCAATGCTTTCGTCATATTGTTCCTCTTTTGGTTTATTCTGCAATCTGCTAGGTACAATATCCTCTCCATACCAACTGGTATTTGTTACTGCTTGAATTATAGGAGAAATCACATTATTATCCAATGGATTATTAGGAGCTAAATTATCCATTGCAAAACCTATGTCTTCCCAAAAATCCTTTGTAAAATTATCTATATTTAACTCTTTTTTATTATTAATATATTCGTCAATATTGTTTACTAATTTTTGTATTGTAGCAACTGCTCTACCCTTAGGAATTCTTATAAACTTTCCATCTCCAATTTTGGCAATGCAATAATAGCTATCTTTTACATAGTCTTGTAACTCTTCATAATCGTCGTCGTCTCCCCAGAACATATTATTTAATATAATTGCTGGTAATCCTGCTACAATTGTTTTTCCAGCTAAAACTGTCCAGCCTTTAATTCCTTTTGCATTAGCTTCTTTAACATTTCTTACAACTTGCATTGCACCTTGTACTGATGCATTTAAGAATGTAGCTCCATTTCTATTAGCAAATTTAGTAACATCTCCACCAGCTTTAAAGTTAGTAGTTACCCTTGCAGCATCTAACATTGCAGTTTCTATACTAGCTCCTTTTTCTCTACTAGCAATATATTCGGCAAGTCTTGGAGCCATCTCAACTACATTATTGATTTGGCTAATCTTTTCTAATGGTACTTGTATTGCTTTCTTTGCAACAGATGTTTTTTTATCACTTGTAAACTCTCCATCTTTAAAATAGCTGTTCTGTTCTCCACCATTTTGTATATATTCTTCAAACCAGTATCCTTTTTTCACAATTTGAGCATATGCTTCTGGTATTTTAGCATATGTTTTTGTAGCATGTTGTGAATTAAGCAATACATCTTGTGCATCTTTTATACCATTTGTTATTAAAAATAGTGGATTATATTCAGTTAATACTCCTCTTCTGAAATTATTTACTTTGTTTAGTCCTTTTGCGAGTTTTGAATTACTCATTTCTGTTAATTTCTGATTTACAGGTTTTAATGCATCATACATATTCTCTGATATTTCAAAAGTAACCTTCTGGCCTTTATCGAATACAGTAAAAGTTGGTAGCTCTCCATTTTTACCTTTCTTTAATAATTCTTCATTACTTTCGGTTATTTGTTCTACAATAGTTTCTATGTCTGTTTGTTCAGAAATTTTGTTACTATTTAATGTATTCATTAACTCTACGCCAAAATTATTTCTTGCACTTGCAGTATACGTTTGCATAGTTCTATCAGCAATTGTCTGAAATAGTGGTTGTATATCTGTACTTCCACCAGTAGCTTTCTTTAAAGGTGTATTTACTCCTGTTCTTCTAGTATCCAATGGTACTTGTATTGCTTTTCCTCTTGTATCTACTCTTTTTATTGGCACATAGTGAGGATATCTTTCTTTTAGATTTTCTTTTAATTCTTTTGACACTACTCCTTTGTCTACTAATTCTTGCATATTGGCATCTAAAAAGTCATATACATCTTGTGCATATAACTTGAATTTAGGATTATTCTTTTCATATTTTGCTACTTGTTGCCTTGAAAATTCTGCTCCAATATTATCTCCAAAAACAGGCTTGTTATCTATACCATATCTATCCTGTAATGTCATTCTATCAATATTTAATAAATGATACATATAATTTTGAAAATCATTTATATTCTCGTGTTCTACTTCTGTTCTTATTGCTTCCAAGCTTTTACTAATTTGCTTTTTAGTTTTGCTTTTAGGATCTATAATATATCTATCATTTCCTATTGCATATTGTCCTCTTGCATTTGCTGATAATGTATAATCCCACTTTCCCTGTAAATCTCTATTATTAGTTTTATTGGCAAGTTCTTCAAACACAATTCCTTTATCAATAAGACTAGCCTTCACAATTGCCCAGGCTCTGCTTTTCTTATCCACCTTGTCTACTGGCTGTTCTAGAATTTTTGCTATTTCCTGTTTTGTTGCTTTCTCCGTTTTTATATTATTTTCTATTTTCTGTTTACTTGAAAAGCTATCAGCATTTTCTGCCTTAGATAACTTTAATTCTTTTAGTGTAGTTCTTATTCCGGTTTTGCCTATTCTTTTTTCTAAGTAAGTATCTATGTTTTCATTGGCAAAAGAAGATTTTTTATTTGAACCTTTTTCAGTTTCTAATCGTCCTCTTCTATTATCCCCCAATCTGTCCCATGTTTTTCTAAGTCCTTCTCCATTCTCTTGAAGTACATTTTTGCTAACTTTTGAATTATTTTTTCTTTTACTTCCTTGATACTTTTCATTAGAAACTTCATAACTATTTCCACCTTTCTTGTCGAAATAATTATATACACTATCTTTTACTTTATCAAGTAGTTTTCTATCTTTTAAATATTTATTTAGCTTTTTATGTTGAGGATTAGCCTTAGAGCTTTCAGGTGCAATATTCGACATATCTTTGTTTTTGTATTTTTCATTTAAAAATCTTGACTTTGTATCTGTTGCTTCAATCTCTCCTAAGCTATTATAATAAGCGAGTCTACTTAATTTACTGCTCATTCCTCCTTCAAATCCTTCAATATTCTGTATTGCATGTTGTATTTCATGAATCAATGTTCCCTCTGTTTTTTGCTTATTATTAACTATATTTGAATTTAATAGAATTTTATTGTCTTGTTTTCTAAATATTCCACTTGCTTTTATATCGTGGTTTATTTCTACCTTATAATCTTTCAATTCTGGATATACTTCAAACAATATGTCATGTTCTAAAATATTTCCTAATTTATAGTTCTTATCTTGTTTTAGCTGTACTCCTTGTTTTATAGTCATATCCTTATCAGAAAATTCAAACTTCCAATCTCCGTTTTTATCTTGAAACCAATTAGTGCTTTGTCTTATGCTTTCATTGTCTACACCTCTATCTTTTAATTGCAATGCTTGATTATACGATTGCTCTATTACTCTATTTGAATAATCATTCTGTATCGCATTTTTCATACCAATTTTCCCAGCAATAGAATATTTAATACTGCTAGAATTAGCAGAGTTTGCATTGTTTTCAGATTTTTGCATAGAATATTCAGTAGTATTGACATTTTCATTGGTTGATGCTATACTATTGTCAATAGAAGAAGTATCTGAACGATTCAGGCTTGTTCCTGATATATCAGATACTTCTTTTATTTTATTTATTTCATAAAAATGTCTATTTCCGTTACTATCAATTCCAATATTCACAGTTCCTTCAAAAGATTTTCCACTAAGTTCAAATTTGAACTTATAATATTCCCAATTTGAATATTTACTTATATCTTTGGTTGGCAATGAAGCACTTTCTTTTTGTGCTATACTTAACACATTTTTTAATTCTGGTGTTAATTGCATCTTTTCAGTAAAATTTTGTTGTCTTTTCCCTGGGTTTGTATACTTATTAGCACTTTTTCTATCTATAATAGCAGTATTGTTTTTAGATAACGTTGTTTCTCCCATCAAATAATCTTGGATATACATTTTTGCAACCTTATTGTAATCTTTTTCTTCTATTCCTTCAAATATATCCTGGTCTGTATTTACCTTTACATATTGATTTCCATTTCCATCTGTTTCTATACTATATCTTGATTTGTCTTGATTGCCTTTTGCATTATATTCTTCATTATAAGCTCTCTCAAATTTATTTCTTACATCTTCCCAATATAACTTCTCAATTCTTCCACCTGTAATATTGTTTAGCTTATCTACAACCCAATCATATATTCTTCTAGCCAATGTTGGTTTATAATTTACAAGCCTTGTTACTTCCTCTTGTGTTCCAAACTTAGTTTGTAATGCTTTTGCTACCGCTTCTTCTTCAATTGTATTTTCAGCATTATACTTATCCTTATACATCTCTTTTAATTGGTTGTAATAGGTATTAAATTCTTCGTCTTTTTTCAAATAATCTACAACTTCGTCATATAATTTTTTAGATGTTTCAGTATTCTTTGATACAATATCGTGTGTTAATTCATGTATTGCTAATTCTTGTACAATCGTTTCTTCATTAGCATTAGGATTTAACACAATTTCTCTTGTTACATTTCCATTTTCGTCTGTTGTCATACTCCATCTAGCTCCTTCGGCTGGATTTGTAAACTGTGTATCGTCAAATTTGCTCTTTATTCCTTTTTTATCTAATGCGTTCTGAATTCCTGTTAATCTTGTATCTTTATAATTTATATCGTACTTTTGAGCTGTTGTTATTAAATTTTCTTCTTGTGCTTTTACATTATATCTATTTTTTTCATTTAATAATGGCCTTTGCTCTATATTATCATTGAAAATATTATTAGTTAGTTCGGTATTGGTATCTTGAATAGCCTTATCCAACTCTGCCTGTTGTTGCTTATTCAAGCTTAATTCTTTTACTTCTTGATAAGTGCCTCCACCTACGCCTAGTAAATCCAATATAGCAGTTGTTATGATGGTTTCTTTGGCAGTTTCTTTTGAATTTGCCCACCATTCCTTTAAAGAAGGTAAATCCTTACCATTAACTATTTTGTCAATAAAATTTCCAGCAGTATCACTTATGATTTCCTCTGCAACTTCTCCTGAATACTCATACCCTTTACTTAATAATCTTTGACCAATTTTACTTTTTATATTGTTAGCAATACCTTCACTAACCATTCTATCTAAACTTGTACCCTTTGCTAGAATATTACCGCCAGTTATTTTTTCTGTACCATACTCAACAGTTCCTTTTAAAACACCTGTTAATGCTGATTTTCCATAATTAGAGTTTTCGTCATCTAATGTCCTTAATGTTTCATTTCCTGCTACATTTGTAGCTTGAAGTAACCCTCCTGAATTTTTTAGCAAATAGCTTCCCACTTTACTTGCATTACTAGTCCCACCAGTTAATGCACTTAAAGCAATTGAAGGAGCCATATTTCCTATTGTTCTTGATACATTACTAGCAGTTCTTAGTACATTACTATCTACTTTTGAGGCTACTTGACTACCATAACTGTTGACTTCTTGAAGAGATTTCAATGCATTTTGTCCTGAGTTCCCATATTGATATAAATTTTCATTGTTAGTAAGTTTTCCAAGTCCTTTTAATCCTTCCATTACCGGAGTTAATCCAGCACTAGCCACACCTATAACATTATCAAATATACCTTGCTTTGCATTTAGTCCAATAAGATTAGACTTTTTTTGTAAATTATTAGTAGAGTTAATTTCTCCTGCCTCTAAACCAGAAAGAACATTTGTTACCTTTGAAGTAACTTGATTTGAATTTTGTAATAAATATTTTCCCATTTCACTCAAACTATTAAAACTTTTATATTTCTCTGAATTATCTCTATTAGAAGATTTATTATATCTCTCACTATATTCTTTGGCTTTTTCTCTATTACTTTTAGATCCAGAAACCTCTCTTGCTCTTGGGAGTACACTACTTTCTTGATTAACTCTACTTCTAAAACTGGTAGTATTTCTTGTGTTATTCTCATTTCTAGTTGTGTTATTAGGGTTTTCGCTTACTGTACTTTCCTTTTCTTTAATTAATTTTTCTCTATTTGTCATTTTTGTATTCGCTGTTGGTAATTCCTCATCGTCTATTCCATACTTTTTCTTTAATCTATCTACTAAATTACTCATACATTACATCTCCTGTTTCATTATAGAAAGAATTTGGCTTCTTTCCTCACTAGATATTTGACCTGTTTTCACTAAAACATTTAGTTGATTTTGAGCAAGAGTCGGATTCCTTTTAGCAACTGAAACTAGACTATCAACATATTGATATAATTTTTCCTCATTATTTTTTGCTCTTTCTTCATTTGCCTTTTGAACATCAAAGGAACTTTGAGCAATGCCATTTGCAACACTTTTAGCAGTATTTTTAGCAATATCCTGTGCTGTAATATCATCTCCTTGTCTTACTTTCATACCTGTTGAACTTGAACTACGGCCTGATAAACTAGCTACTTTTTTTTTTGATAATTGATACTCTTGTTGCCATTGACTGTCAGCTACTCTGTCTCTTTCTTTTTGATACTCAAATTCTTTTTGTTTCCATTCTTGGTCTAATGCATCTAATTGTTTTTGTCTTTCCCATTCAGTTAAGTATCTATTATCAGCAATTTGGTCTCTTGCTTTTTGATATTCATAATTAGCAAATGTCATATAATTACTCAATGCATCTTGATATTTCTGATAAGCAAGTTCATTTCCGTATTTTTGTAGTTCTAATTTAGCATTTTCTATATTTGAAGCTAACTCATTTTCTTGTATGTCATATTGCATATTGCTTTCATTTAATTGTTTGTTAATATCATTTATTGCATTATCCCTATTGTTTTGTAAATTAGCTAAATTATTTCCATAAGTATTCTCAACATTAGCATACGCACTACCTAATAAACCACTTGTATTTAATCCAGCTTGTGATAAATTCTGTTCAACACTCTTCTTACCAAGCATTGAGTTGATATATGCTTGTCTAGCATTATCATTGTATGTTTGCATTACATTATCTTTTTGAGCTGTTATTTGGCTATTAGCTAACTCCCTTTGCTTAGCTAAGCCTTGTTTCTGTTGTTCTGCTATTTTCTCATATTGTGCTAATAAAGCCTGAGTATCATTTCCAGTATTAGCCGTTTGATTATTAGCATATTCCTCTGCCAATTGTTGAGTTGTTTTCTCTGGCACAGAATTTTGAGTAACTGTTGGTGCAACTTGCGTAACCTGATTAGTTGTGTTTTGTACAGGAGCTGTTGACTGAACAGAAGCAGTATTAGTTTGTGCCTCCGGTAAATTAAGGCTCTTTCCAGCATATATTTTATTTGCATTCTTTATATAAGGGTTTAAGCTCATTAATGTTGAAACATCTGTATTATATCTTTTAGCAATTCCACTTAAAGTATCTCCATATTTTATTGTATATGATGACATATATTCCACCTCATTCATTTAATATTAAATATAGGGCTAGTCCTAAAACTAGCCCATTTTTTATTTTACATATGTATTTCCATTATACTTTGCAGCAATCCATCCACTAGGAATTCTTA
>USMK01000012.1 GCA_900555835.1 uncultured Clostridium sp. | reverse complement strand
TTACCACAACAAATTTCCAAATTGCAATACCTTTTGCTCATTTTCCAATTTTTCCTGTCAATTTTATAAGTAAAATAAACAAAGCAAAAGTAGTTAAACCGTTTGCAAACAATTGACTATTTTTTAGTTTATATGGCAATAAATCGACATTATGTAACTAATTTTATACACATCTTTGTCGAAATAATAACTGTGGATAATGTGGATAAGTCTGTGGATAGTTTATATATGGGCATAATTTGTTCACATTTTGTTCACATTTCTTCTACGTTATTATATTATGGTAACTTTATTTTCGTTTCGTTTTGCATTATGTGTCCAGAACAATATTTTGGTAAAAATAAAAAGTATGAAAATTTCTTCAAAATCACTCAAATTTTCATACTTCTCTACTCTATTTAAAATATTTTATCCAAACATATATAGCAATTGCAATTTCGCATATCAAAATCGTAGGAAACCCAATCACAAACTGTGGCTTTTGTGTCTTATGCCTAAAAGCATACATTCCCAAAACAGTACCAACTCCACCACCCAAAACGGTAATTGTAAACAACGTCTTCTCCGGAATACGCCAGCTTCCGTCTCCTAGCCTTAGCCTTATCAATTCCCATAGCAAGAAATCCTACAACATTTATAATTATTAAATACAATAATACATTTTCTATCGTAACTAATTTATCCATTCAAAATTCTCCTAAACCAAATACATCAAACCTATGTCCCCAATGAGTCAAAATGACTCAAAAGGAAACGTCCCCTATAGTCTCGCAAAAGCTATTGCTAGGACGATAACTCCTAGGATTATTCTGTATATGGCAAAACCTTTGAAGCTCCCTTTTTGTAGGTATTGTAGTAAAAATTTGATTACTAAAATTCCTACTATAAAGCTTGCTAGTACTCCTATGTAGAAAGATATGTCGCCAAATGCGAAATCTTTTATTTTGTAGGCAGTTGCAGCAAGTACTATTGGAGCTGATAGCATAAATGAGTATTTTGCAGCTGCTTCTCTTTTTACTCCCATTGCTCTTGCAGTTGTCATAGTTACTCCTGAACGTGACACTCCTGGTATAAAAGCTAATGCCTGTGATAATCCAATTAAGAAAGTTTGCTTAAATGTCATATCTTTATATTCTACTTCTGACTTTGATTTTTTATCTACCACATACAAAATAATACCCATAATAATAAGCGCAGTTGCTATTATAAATTGATTTGTCAAAATATCATCTGCAAAGTGATCAAGCAAAAATCCTATTGCCCCACCTGGTATAGTTGCAATTACTATGTACCAAAACATTCTTCCCTCTGTTGAGTTTTCTTTTTTTACAACTTGATTATATCCGCCTTTTATAAGCTCAATCCAATCTTTAAAAAAGAAAATTCCTATTGCAAGTAAAGTTCCAAAATGTAACGCAACATCAAAATCTCCTATTTCTTGCCATCCAAATATCCATGGTATTAAAAATAAATGTGCTGAACTAGATACTGGCAATAATTCTGTTAATCCTTGTACTATTCCTAGTACCAATGCTTGAAATATATCCATCTTTTTCTCCCTCTTTTTCTAAAATTTTTCCTTTGATTTTTCTTCTGTTTGCTTTTCCTTTTGTTCTGTTTTTATTTTTCTATAATTACTTCTTATATTTAATTTTTGTACTTTTTGCAAAGTTTCTTCTAAATGTTTTTGAACCTTTTTTTCTTTTTCTTTTAGTTTTTTGCGTTCTGTTTTTTCAATATTTTCATTTTTTACAATGTATGCTTTTATTGGTATAAATATTTCTTCGTCTTTCATTTTTTCTTCAAGCTCTGGCTCCAATTCTAGGGCTTTGTTTAAAAATGCTATTGCTCTTTCTTTTTCGCCTTTTTTTAAGCAAATTTTTGAAAGTTCAAAATATGCAAGTGGTTCTACTTCTTCTCCATATAAAGCTTCTGTAAAATATTTTTCTGCTTTTTCTATTTCGTCACAAATTAGTGCAATTTGACCAAGTGTATAGCTTGTATTATATTTTAAATGATTTATTTGTGCAGCTCTTTTATATGCTGACTCTGCATTTTGAAAATCATTTAGCATTGTATATGTAATACCCAAATTATAGTACATTTCATAGTCTGCTGGTCTGTATTTTAATGCATCTAAATATACATTTGTTGCTTCCTTATATTTTTGATTTTCTATCAGTAATTCTCCTAACAAATTAGAAGCTTTGTAGAAATCTGGCTTTTTCCTTAACAGATTATTTAACATTGTTACAGCTTCCTCTTTTTGAGATAATCCATTTAGCAACTCAGCTATTTTATAATAAGAATCATAGTCGTTTTTTCTAATATCTATGGCTTTTACATATTCGTCTATTGACCTTCTCATTCCACCTTCTCTTTCATACAGTTCTGCTAAATATTTGTGTCCTTTGTAGCTTTCAGGATATTTTGTAACTATATTCACTAATATCTTTTTAGCAGTTTTCCTATATCCTAAGTGAAATAAGATTTTTCCTAATATAGCATATGTTTGCTCTACTAAATTCACTTTTTTAAAATCGAAATATATTATTACAGCTGGCAATATTATAGATAACGCATATGTTAATATTTTAAGTCCTATCCATAAGCTTTGCCCTAGTACAGTTTCAAAAAAGCTAATAGCCATTCCTAATGCTTGAAGTGCAATTATGGCTATATAATTGGTGTCATTTTTGCTTATCATTTTTGCAAACATTAGTATAAATAGTGTAAATGCTAATAAATTAAAGATTATTCTTTCTATAATCATTATTTTTCCCCTTTACTGTATTATCTTAAATTCTTTTCATTAGTCTATTTAGGGTTACATTTAATTACATATTATTTTGCTTTTTTATAAAGTTCCAAGAATCTCTGCACATATCTTCTAGTGTTTTTGTAGCATTCCAGCCTAATTCTTCTTTTGCCTTAGTTGGATCTGCATAACATTCTGCAATATCTCCTGGTCTTCTTTCTATTATTTTGTATGGAACTTTTACGTTATTTACTCTTTCAAATGTATTTACTAAGTCTAATACTGAATATCCTTTTCCTGTTCCTAAATTGTATATAAATAAACCTTTTTCATTATCTATTTTTTCTAATGCTTTTAAATGTCCTTTTGCTAAATCAACTACATGAATAAAGTCTCTTACACCTGTTCCATCCTTTGTTGGATAGTCATTTCCGAAAACTTTTAATTCTTCTAATTTACCTGCTGCGACATTTGCAATATATGGCATTAGGTTATTTGGTATTCCTTCTGGATTTTCGCCTATTAATCCAATTTCGTCTGCTCCTATTGGATTGAAATATCTAAGTAAAACTATGCTAAATGTGTTATCAGCTTTTGCAACATCCATTAATATATCTTCCATCATAAGTTTTGTTGCTCCATATGGATTTGTTGTTGAACGTCCTGCTGTTTCTGGTATTGGAACAGTTTCTGGATCTCCATATACTGTTGCAGAAGAACTAAATACTAATTTCTTGCATCTATATTTTTTCATTAGTGTTAATAAATTTAAGTTAGAAATTAAATTATTTGAATAATATTCAATTGGCTTTTCTACTGATTCTCCAACTGCTTTTAGTCCTGCTAAGTGAATAACTGAATCTATATGATTTTTGAAAAATACCTTATCCAAGGCTTTTTTGTCTGTCATATCTATTTCATAAAATTTAAATGTTTTTCCTGTTATATCTTTTATATAGTCTAACACTTCTGGTTTGCTATTACAGAAATTATCTACAACTATTACCTCTTTTCCCTGTTTTAATAATTCTACGCATATATGGCTTCCTATAAAGCCAGCTCCTCCTGTTACTAATATTGCCATTTTTACATTCCACCTTTCTTTTTCTTCTATTTATATAAATTTTTATATATTTTATAATTTTGTACTATTTTTCTAACATACATATTTGTTTCTTTATATGGAATATTTTCTATATCTGAGCCATCTTTTTGCAGACTTCCGGTCTTCTATCCATTTGTTTACATTTCCGTGGTCCTGCATTATATGCTGCTAATGCTAACATTACATTGTTATAGCTTTTTTGTAGATTTGCAAAATATTTTGTTCCTAGCATTATATTGGTTTCTACCTCATATAAATTTTCCTCTGTAACATTCATTCCTAAACTACTTGCAATTTCTTTTGCAGTAGCTGGTAATATTTGCATTAAGCCTTGCGCTCCTTTATGTGAGCTTGCTTGTGTGTCATAATTGCTTTCAGCCTTAATTATAGCATAAATGTAATATTTATCTACCCCAAATTCTTCGGAATATTTTTCTACATATTCCTGATGTTGTAATGGATACATTTCCTTTAATGTGTATTCATAAAGTCCCGATATTTTAAATATTATTAAAATGCCTATAATAACACAAAATATTATTATAAGTTTTTTTATTATTTTCAAATTTTTTCTCTCCTTGATACATTATTATTTTGCTTCGTACCAATTTTTCCCCTCGTTTATATCTACTTTTAAAGGCACACTTAAATTTATAACATTTTCCATGCAATTTTTCAATATATTTCTTACAACTTCTTTTTCATCTTCATAAGTTTCAATCAATAATTCGTCATGTACTTGCAAAATTAGTTTTGATTTTAAATTTTGCTTTTTTAGCTCCTTGTCAACATTTATCATTGCTATTTTAATTATATCTGCTGCTGTTCCTTGTATTGGCATATTCATAGCAACTCTATTTCCAAATTGTCTTACCATATAATTGTTTGAATTTACTTCTGGAACATATCTTCTTCTTTTAAATAAAGTTTCTACATAGCCGATTTCTTTTACCTTTTTAGGTGTTTCTTCCATAAAAGCCTTTATTCCCTTATATTTGTTTAAATATTGTTCTATATATTCTTTGGCTTCTGATTTTCTTACTTTTAATTGTGCAGCTAGTCCATAATCACTTATTCCATATACAATTCCGAAGTTTACAGCTTTTGCTTTTGTTCTAAGTTCTGATGTTACATCTTTTATATTTACACCAAAAACTTTACTAGCAACTTGGGCATGTATGTCTTCATCTTTGTTAAATGCTTTGATCATTTCTTCATCTTGTGAGATATGTGCAAATACTCTTAATTCAATCTGAGAATAATCTGCATCTATATAAATTTTATCATTTCCTTCTGCGACAAATACTTTTCTTAGCATTTTTCCTAGTTCTACTCTTGTAGGAATATTTTGCATATTTGGATCTGAACTACTAATTCTTCCTGTTGCAGTTACAGTTTGATGGAAATGTGAATGTATTCTTTTTGTTTTTGGATTTATAAAAGGTATTAAACCTTCAACAAATGTTGAATTGATTTTTGCAAGTTGTCTATATTCTAGTATTTTTTCAATTATTGGATGTTCTTCTCTTAGTTTTTCTAGGATTTCTACATCTGTTGAATATCCTGTTTTAGTCTTTTTATATACCGTTAATTTTAGTTTTTCAAATAAAACTTCACCTAATTGTTTTGGAGAATTGATATTAAATTCTTCTCCTGCTAGCTCGTGAATTTCTTTTGTCATTTCTTCTATTCTTTGTTGCAATTGTTTGCCAAATTCGATTAATCCTTCTTTGTCTACATACATTCCGTTATATTCCATCTCCGCAAGTACCGGTGCTAGTGGCATTTCTATGTTTGTAAATAACTCAAAACCATCATTTTCTTTTAGCTTTTCTTCTAATATTGCTTTTAATTTATAAACCATCAATGCTTTTACTGTTTCCCATTTGTTTACTTCTAATTTAGTTTCTTCAAACAGGCTAATTTGATTTTTATTATTCGCATTTTCCTCGTCTTTTATATAATCTTCTGCATTTATGCCTAAATATTCTTCTGTTAAGTTTTTGATATCATATTGATTTGTTGCTGAATTTAGTATATATGCAGCAATTTTTATATCAAAGCTCATATTTTGTGATTCTATACCTATTTGTTTTAATAATATAATATCTTCTTTTAATTCATAACTGCATTTTTGTATTTGGTCGTCTTCAAAAAGCTCTTTTAAATTACCTAAATTATTATTTGCAACTATATAATATACTTTATTTTGTGCTTTACTGTATATGCTTATAGCATTGATTTTCTTTTTTATAATTAACTCGTCATTTGCACTATCTATTTTTTCAAACATATAATACATTATTTTTTCTTGTTGTATTTCTTTTATTAAATTAACTAGCTTAGACTTATATGTAATCTCTACCAATTCTGTTTCTATTTCTTCTATTGGAACTTGCTTTTTATCTTCAACTAATCCAAATCTTTCTATATATCTACTAAATTTTAATTCTTTGAAAATTTGCAATACCTTTTCTTTGTCCCATTCTTGAATTTTTAATTCTTCTATTTTTACATCTAATGGTACATTTGTATCTATAGTTCCGTAATTTTTTTGAAAGCATTGCTAAATCTTTATTTTGTGTTATTTTTCCCTTTAAAGCACCTTTTAGTTCAGCTCTTCCTTCGTCTACTGCTTCATATAATTTTTCTATACTACCATATTCTTTAACCAATTTTAGTGCTGTTTTTTCTCCAACACCTGGGACACCTGGAATATTGTCAGAAGTATCCCCCATTAACCCTTTTACTTCTATCAATTTAATTGGCTCAATTCCGTAGATTTCTTTGATTTTTTCCTCATTGTATTCTTCTGTTTCAGTCTTGCCTGCTTTTGTATGTGGTATTTTTACATTTATTTTATCATTGATTAACTGAAATGTATCTCTATCTCCTGATAATATTGTTGTTTCTATATCTTCTTTTTTAGCTAAATTTGCAAGAGTTCCTAGTATATCATCTGCTTCATATTCTTCCTTTTCAATTATTACGATATTCATTGCTCTAAGTAAATTCTTTAAAATTGGCATTTGTTCTGCAAGTTCATTAGGCATACCTTTTCTTGTGCCTTTGTATTCTTTGTATAACTGATGTCTTTTAGTTGGAGCTTTTAAATCAAATGCAATTGCCATATAATCCGGATTTGTTTCCTCCATTATTTTAAACATGATTGCCAAAAATCCATATACCGCATTTGTGTATTTTCCATCAGCTGTCATAAGCATTTTACTGCCCATAATCCCATAAAAAGCCCTGTTTATTATACTATTTCCGTCGATTACTAATAATTTTGCCATAATCTTATTCCTCCTAAAACTTATTGCAAATTATATCATATTAAATTATTTTTTTCTATAATTATTAATGAATTTGGTTAAAGTTTGAGGACAGAAGAAAAAACATTTTATTAATGTTTTTTCCTCCGTCCCCCCAAAAAATTTTTCTTTCGGTACTGTTTACAATTGGTCTGTCAATTTTCCATATTCATCTATTAAACTATCTGAATCAAAGACAATTGTTTCTCCATCTATTTCCCAGGCGCCTTTATTTTGGATTAGGAAGTCTATTATTTTTTTTGCATTTTGGAGCATTGAGATTAGGTCGTCTATTGAATTTTGAATAGTTGTGTCATTTCTTTCTTGTTCTAATTCTGTTAAAAATTCTTGTTTATAAAAATCTGTATAATAGCTATCTAACCCTTTGTCATTTATGTAAGACATTGCTGTTTTTTCTGTTAGTAAATCATAATATTTATTTTTACATTCTTCTAATGTTTGCATAGTTTCTGTGATATATTGTTTTGTTATTTTAAACTCTGGTCCATCTATTTTATAATTTTCTGCTGTTAACAATTTTGTTATATTATCGTCTTCTAATATACTAGCTATTTTTTCTGCATTATTACAAATATCTTTTAAGTATTGTTTGTATGCTTTTTCTACAATAGCATAGTCTCCCTTTGTTACTATTGTATCTAATTTTTGTTTTATGGCATCATTATTTAAATCCTCTATTAAAGTATCAATTTCAGATATTTCTGTTCTCAATTTTTCTTCTTGATTTATGTCAGAAACAACAAAATACGCTACTACTCCAATTACAATTGCAACTATTATGGCTATAATTATTAAAACTTTTTTCTTCATTTTTAGTTTTCTCCTTTCTTTTTTACTTATATAAGTGTCCTTTTTTATTTATTCCAAATCATGTCTTGCTAGAATTTTGGCTGGTGTTTTGCGGATTACTTTAAATAGTGGAAGTAGTCCGGACTAGAATGTTGAAGCCGTATACTATTAGTAGGCTAAGCCCTACTGTTGCAAAGTTTATTATGAACATTCTATCTACATATGGTATTTTTGATACTTGGCTTAATATGTAGGACATTAATACTATTCCGAGGTACACTGGCAATTGTTGTTATTGATATAATTTCTCCTACAAACATTCTGTAAATATCTCTTTTCTTTACCCCTATTGCTCTTAGCACTCCTATTTCTTTTATTCTTGATAAGAATGAAGATCTTATCATTAAATATATCTCTATTAAAGATATTGCTAAAATAACTCCTGCAAATATTACAGCACTACGGATTTCATTTTGCTTTTCTTCAAGATATGTTTCTTTGTCTTTTTCATATTTATCTATTATGTTTAAACGATATTCATTTTGAAATTTATCCATTACTCCATATTTATCATTTGCATATATCATAAATCCATTGCGTTTTGAAATAACATCATATTTTACAGTATTGTTATTTACTAAATAATCTTGTCTGTTGCTTTTGCTATCATAATATCCTACAACTGTTAGCTGTTTTCCATTAACTTCTGTTTTTATAGTTTTATTTAATTTTACTGTATCTTGGTTCGCTTTATTTATAATTACTTCATAGTCATTTTCTGGCAATCTACCTTTGGTAATAGAAATATCATCTAAATACAAATTATAGTCTTTTACTGTTGAACCAGAATTTTCGCTGTCTGTATAATATAACCCAAATGAAAAATCACTTTGTTCTGATAAATTGAATATATTTACAAATAAATTTTTATTTACATATATTGAATCTGTGCTGGTATCTGAAAATCCAACTATTGTAAAGTCTTTCATATCATTTATTTTTACTTGTTTATTTATAAGCTCGTCTTCATCTTTTATTCCCATGCTTGAAAATGACGAAAAATCACTATTTAGCATATTGTCTATTATTTTTTTATCTACCACAATTTCATAATCATTTGTTGGCATTCTGCCTTTTATCAATTGGTCCTCATTTAATTTTTCGCTACTTACAAGTGTTCCAGAAAGTTCGAATGTATAATTAGATAACTGATAATATGTATCCATTTTAATTTTAAAACTTGCTTTCCCATCTCCGTGGTAATAAATAATCTATTCCTTCTAGGTTTTCGTATTTTAAATAATCGTCTACATTTACTTTTGCCATATCTACTTGTAAATAATTTCTGTCTATATTTATATAATCAGATTCTTTTATATTTGTTATTCCAGCAATATTACTTATGCCATATATAATAAACATTGCAGATGCAAAAAATCCTAATAACAGTATTTTTCTAAGTACAGAATAATTTAAAATTCGGTTAAATCCGGACTTTTATTGATTTTACCATTCCATATATTGAGCTATATCTTGGTTTATATTTTTTGTCTATTATTTCATCCATATTGTATTTATATTTTTCATATATACTTTTATCTATTTTCTCATAATGACCATCTATAAGCTCTATTGCAGAATTGGAGTCTACTACTTCTATTTTTCTGTTTTCAGCTTGAATGAATATATTTCCATTTTTTATGACTAATTTTATATCTAATTCCGAATTATTTTCTTCATCTGAATAGATATTTACCTTTACTTTTTCACTTTTTAAGTCGTCAATTTGCTTTAAATCTTTTAAGTAAATCTTATTATCTAATCTGTATTCTAGGGCTTCTTTGTTTTCATTTTCGTGGTCTTTTACTATTTTACCATCCTGTACCTCTATTATTCTAGTTGCATAGAAATTTGCTAAATCCACTTCGTGTGTTACCAAAATAACTAATTTTTCTTTTGATATAGCTTTTATAATATTCATTATTTCTAGTGAATTTTTGCTATCCAAATTTCCAGTTGGCTCGTCAGCAATAACTATACTTGGATTTTTTACAATAGCTCTTGCTATTGCTACTCTTTGTTTTTCTCCTCCTGATAGCATTCCTGCTGGTCTATTTCTGTATCTGTACATATTTACAGCTTCTAAAACATAATCAACTCTTTTTTTGATTTCTACCTTGTTTTTTACACCTATCATTCTTAAACTAATTGCAATATTGTCAAATACAGACATATTTTCTATCAATTTATAATCTTGAAAAATATAGCCAATATTCAAATTTCTTATTTTATCAACAGTATTTGATCTTCTTCTTGTTATCTTTTTGCCATTTATATAAATTTTACCTTTATTTACTTTGTCAAGTCCACCTATTGCATTCAAAAGTGTGGTTTTTCCGCTTCCGGATGGTCCAAGTATTGCTACAAGCCCCTTATCTCCAAGTTCTAATGAAGCATTGTTAATAATATGGATTTCGTTTTTTCTTCTTCTATTAAAATATTTATTTACTTTCTCTATTTTTACCATATTACTACACCTCCTCATTATAAGTATTTATAGCAGTGGATTTAAACAATTTTCTAGCAAATTTTATTGAGATCAATCTTGATATTACAATTAGTATAATGTACATTCCCGCATATTCTCTTATGCTCAAAAACTCGCTAAGTTTTGCTATATACTCTAAATTTATAACATTCATATTTACCAATTTGATAAACACCATCAATGCAATATATGCAAGTGTAGAATTTGCAAATAGCTCTATATCTAAAATTCTTCTTACATTTTTATATGTGGCACCAAGTATTCTTAATGTTGTATAATAGATGTTTCTTGATTTTAGTATAATTTTTATAATCAAATATGAAATAAAGAATAAAACTATAAGAAGCACAATTGTTACAACTACTTTGATTATTTTAATTATTCTTTTATAAATTTCGCCTTGATTTACCTTAAAATCAGTTACTTTCTTAGGTGTTACTCCTAGGTTTTCTAACTCACTCATGGTTTCGTCTATCAATTTTGTATCTTCTACATATACACTAGATTGATATGAAGGTTTGTCGAAAAGTGAATTATAGTCGTTTGTATTTATGAATATTTTATATCTATTATTATCATATTTATCTAATCCCAAAGTTCTTTTGAAATTAGATTTTGTATATGTTCTAGATACAGTTAAATCCAGTTCACCTTTATAGTAAATATTATCAACATAAACATATATTGGTTGATTTGTAATTTTGTTATTTTTAAATTGATATTTAAGCTCGTCATCAACTATTGCTTTTCCACTTTCTACATTATCGTTTGGCTCTATGGTGTAGTCTACATACTTATTGTTTAACATTAGTTTCATTTTACTATAATTTTTGTTCATATTACTTCTTAATGAATCTAATACACTTTTTGAAACATAGAATTTGCAATTATAACTAGAATCTTTATATGTTTGTATTCCAACTATTATCAACTCTTTTACTCTTTCATCTGTCCAAGAATTATAGCCTGAGGATTTTAAAAGTGAATATGTTTTGTTTAATAATTCATTCATTTCTTCTTTTACATAAAAATTATTTTCATTGATTTTTAAAACAATTTCATTTTCATTCTCTGGCATTCTTCCATATGTCAAATCACCTTTGAAATTATTTATATCTAACAAATTTCCAAAAAAGCTCCTGTCATTATTAGCAATTGGTACTCCGCTATCTATAAAAACATCATCTTCAACCACATAATCTATATTAGGCAAAGTCTTAATTTTTTCATAATCTTCTTCTGTAAAATACGTTCTATCCTTTCTGTTTATCAAAATTCTATTTTCAGATAAATCTGTAAAACCTATGCTATATCCTTCATCCGTGCTTTCTTCTTCTGACATTTGGAAGCTGGCATATTCTGCTAAAATTGCTGAACTCATAAAGAAAAATACTGCAAATAATAGCAAAAACTTTGATGCAATATTAAATGTATTTCTTATGCCTAATCTGTATTTATTTATTAAGCTAATATTGGTATATTCGCTCTCTATGGCCTTTGGTTCTTCTTCAATCTTTTTTACTTCTGTATTTTGTATAATTCTTCCATCATACATTTTTATTATTCTTGTTGCATATTCTTCAATTTGCTCTATATTGTGAGTTACAATTACTACAAGTTTGTTTTTAGCAACTTCTTTTAGAATTTTAATAACCTCTTTTGCAGACTCTGAATCCAAGTTTCCAGTTGGCTCGTCTGCTACAATAATTGGAGTATCTTTTACCATGGCTCTTGCAATTGCAACTCTTTGTTTCTGCCCACCAGATAATTTGGAAACTTTTGTATTTTTGAATTTTGTAAGGCCCACTTGATCTATAATATCCAAGATTTTTTTCTTTACTTTGTGCTTTTTATAGCCATTAAGTAATAATACAAGTTCTATGTTTTGATATACAGTATAACTATTTATCAAATTAAAACTTTGAAAAATATTTGCTATGTATTTTCTTCTATAATCCTCAAAATCCTTTTCAGAATAATGGCTAGTTTCCTTGCCATTTATGTACATTTCGCCTTCTTCATAGCTATCTAGCCCAGAAATAACATTAAGCAATGTACTCTTTCCGCTTCCAGACTCACCCGTAATAGCAACAAATTCTCCTATTTTCAGCTCCAAATTAACCTTTGTAAAACCAGATGCAATAATTCCCTTATTATAATAAAATTTCGAAACATTCTCCAACCTTAACATAGGTTACACCCCTTTTTATTTATAAATTCTCTGTTTTATACACACTATATCCTTCATAATTATAACTTGCATCAATGCCTTTCATGTACACTTCTCTATCGTCAATTTTATCTGTTAAAGCACTTTCCAATAATAATTTTATTTCGGTATCTTTTATTGGACTTCTTTCCATAGCAAGCAAATAATCCTCTTTATTAACCAAACTCCAATCAACAACTTTTCCAAGCTCTTTCTTCAAAATCAAATCTAGCCAAATCCTTGTGCTTCTTCCATTACCTTCTCTAAAAGGATGTGCAATATTCATTTCAACATACTTATCAATAATCTCTTCAAAATTAGTTTGAGGCATTTTATCTATTTTTTCCAAGGCCTCTTTCAAATACATAGCAGAAGCAAATCTAAAATTACTCTTAGAAATATTTTCTTTTCTAAGTTTGCCAGCAAATTCATAAATATCCTCAAACAAATATCTATGAATTTCTGCCAATCCTTTAAAAGTTCCAACTTCCAAATTATCCAACATATTATTTTCAAACAACTCCAAAGCCTTTTTCTTAGTAATTCTTTCCTCTTCCTTAGCTAGCTCTATGGCATTAGTTATTCCCAATTTATTCTCCAACATTTAAAAATATCCTTTCGCTCTCTTTTTCCCTTACTATATCATACCAATTTAATTTTGGCTATGATTTTGGGAAATTTTGTAGAAATTTTATAGATACCTTCATTTTCTATACATAAAGCACTCCTCCTCATGTGAATATATCACTCCAATGGCTTGCAAATAAGAATATATATCATACTATGATTAACGGAAAATACACTTAGGAGATTATTTTTCTAACCTTCTAAGTGCATTTCTAAATATCAATATTTTCACTACTTTAAATACTATAATTGCTTTTATAGCTACTTCAAATAATATTTTTAAATTTTTTTAACTAAATTTATGTAAATAATCAAATATGAAATTGATATTAAAAATCCGCCTAAAACATCACTTGTGTAATGTACTCCTAAGTAAATTCTGCTTACACCGATAGTATAAATTAGTATGCTCAATAGTGCAATTAACGTCCATTTTATGTATTTGTTTTCAATGTGTTTATAAATCAAATATATTAAATATCCATAAAAAGCCATGCTTGCCATAGAATGTCCTGATGGAAAGCTATATCCAGTTTCTTCTACTATTCTAAATTCTGTTGGGCGAGGTCTTTGTAGTATTGCTTTCAATACTTGATTTAATATTGTAACAATAACTAAATTACCTAAAATTGATACTCCAATTTTCTTATTCTTTATTACTATAAATAAAATAACTGTAAGTGATATTAAAAATATTGCTCCTCCAAAATTTGTAACAAATTTTGCTATTGGTGTTACAAAATCAGAGATTAAAAATTTTGATACAAACTCATATCCTATTATATCTCCTTGCATTATTTCCTGGTGAAATACATCTTCTGCCAGTGCTAAAAATCCAATTAAGCAAATAAATAATATAATCCATTTCAAATTTTTTTCTATAAATTCTTTCATCTCTTTACCTCGTTTAATCTCAAATAAATTTATTCCATAAATTCTTTTTCTTCTGCCTTTTCCCCCTCCTTAGAACACGCCATAACATTTCCTTCTTTGCTTGTTCCAAATGCACTACCCCTATTTTCTATATTGTTCTCTCGATTTCTTCCTTTTTTTCTTTGTTTTTATCTATTATAGACATTGATTTTTCATCTTTTAAAGATTTCATTTTAACCAAATCAACCTTTATTTCATCCATAAATTCCTTCTTTTGTTCTTCTAAGGTTCTAGTATGTTTCTCCTCTTCACCACTATTAAGCATTAGAGGTGCTTTTTTCAAAAATACTTTATCTTTTATATTTTTAAACCAGGTTTTCACTATATTTTTTATTTTAGCAGTATAATAGTTTTTTGCTGCCCTCATAAATCTTATTCCTGATTTGAATCTGCTTTCTTTTTTATGTTCGGAATATAATTTCATATAACCATCTTTCAATTGATTTCCTACTTCTTCATTATTCCATTTTTTATGAGAATCTGATTTAATATATTTTTCTTTTGTTTTCACATTACTATTCTCAATTCCAATATTCCAAAAAAAATTGCTTTTATCTCTATTTTCCCAGTATTCACAATCTGTAATTCCAATATTATATTCATTTCTTAAATTTCCATCAATTTGCAAATTACTTTTTATTTTACTTCTTTTTATTTTGCTCTTTTCGTCTATTTTTTTTATATTTTCATCTTCCTTAGAGATTTTATTGTCTTTTGCATCGTTTAACATTTTTAGTATATTTTCTTTTGATTCAATTTCATTACTATATTTTAATATTTCATCCATATTATGTATTCTATTTTCTAATATGGCTCTATCTGATATGGTTTCTCTAAAAGCTGAGTCATACACAGTACCTTGTATCCTTTGAATGCTCAAACTTTGTTCCATAGTTCGATTTAATTTATTATAATTATACTTTAAATTTTCAACATACTCTTTGGTTTCTTCTAAATTATTAAGTTTTTTATTTTGAATTAAACTATTCATTTTATTTATACTAACTTTATATATATTGGCCATTGATATTTTCACTTTATCTTTGTCAACATTCTTTTTTGTTTCTTCTTCTTTGTAATAATACAAATAAAATTGTGTATTAAAATGTGTTTGAATATCTTCTAAAAACTTTTTTGTTTCTTCTGGTTCTTCTCCCACCTTATTAGCCAAAGTTTTAATCAGCCTCTCTTTTCCACCCTTTATAGCACTACTTAAAAACTCTTTTTCCGTTACTCCATATGTAGATTCTATTATATCAGTAATAAATGTAGAATTTCGGTAACCATTTGTGTAATTCCATTCGTGAGGTAAATTTATTAAACTATTATTTTCACTTAGCATTCTATCTGCTGCCTTTTCAACAATTATTTCATGTAAAGGTCTATTTACAAATCCATCTTCACCTTCTAATCCGAACTTGTCATCTTCCTCATTGTAATCTAAGGCATGATAAACTTCATGTGTTAAAGTTTCATATAATATCGCTCTGTTATTTTTGTCTAATTTAATAGCATCTAAATATGTAGTTCCTAATCTTATTGTTCTTTCAGCAGGAGTTGTTAATCCTCCCCAATCTTTTCCTTCATTGTCATCTACAATTATTTCTTCTACGTTATTGTTAAGTCTATTAAGATCTCTTTCTATTTCTTCTTTATTTAGTTCATATTCCAAGCTTCTTCTCATTAAAATATCTACTAAAATTGGTTTTAGTGAATCATCTACTTCCATTTCACTTATTCGTTTTTCAAAAAACTTTTTGTTAGGTACTTTATTATCTTCAAGTGAAATACCATCCTTCAAATTTAGGTTAATCGGTTTATCTAATAAAATAGAATTTTTAATCTTTGTTCCTTGTTCACTATCATCTAAATTCATAGAATCATTTGAACCACTTACATTAGCCAATCCTAGTGTTCCCGCAAGTATTCCTACTCCAATTCCTTTTTTTAATTTATCAAATTTACTTTTTTCCTTCATATATACAACCTCTTATGTACTTTTTGCAGTCTTTTTATCATTATATCAAATTTTATGCTTAGTTATATTATTGTCAATATTCGACACACTGAATTCTGGAATCAAGCTATTAAACTTCATAATAATCCTCCATTATTTCTATTCACCATTTTTTTATAAATCACATTAGATATTTTTAAAAACGGTTATCATTCTCCATAAATTCTTTTTCTTCAACTTTATTCTTAGCATTTCTAAAAGAATTATAATTTACCAGTTTACCTTCTACTATAATTGGCTTTATTTTTCCTTCATAATTTTCAATCATTCCATTGTACCCTTCTCTTATCACAGTAGCACATTCTATATGTTCATCTGCTTCATTATCTAAAAGAACATCTGCTACAATAACATTTTTTTCTCCCTCCGTAGAACACACCATAACATTTCCTTCTTTATCTTTTTTCAAAAAATATTCTTTACAATGATATTCCAAAGCATTTTTTTGTTCTTTTATAGCTTGTTCTACTGTTTGTTCAAAGTTTTTACCATTACAATTAGAATTTACATCATCCAATGTATATCCAAACATGGGATGTTTTTCTTTTACAGCAAAAACAACTTCTTCAATTTTATCTTCATTTTGAAAAGTAGAACTCCATTTTTCAAATTCTCTTATAGGTCCATTACCATCTTTTTCTGTTATTGTTCCATCTTTTTCAACTCGTATAAAATGGCGATATTCAGATGCATGCCCCATTACAGTTCTATAAATAACCATATATTCATCATCTTCTAGTTTGGTATTTCCTAATAATCTTATAAACGGAAATTTTTCTAAATACGATGAAATTACTTGTGCATCTTCTTCGACAACCTTTATTTTCTCATTTTCTTTATTAGATGTAGGTGTCCAAAAACATTGGTCTATTTTAAAAGCATAGCCCCCACAATTTATACTATTATTAAAGGAATACTGAACTCTTTCATCAATTTCCTTTTTCCATCTTTCTATTACATCTTTACCAAATGGTTTATCTGACATCAATTGCTCAATATGTTCTCTACCTTTAAAATTTTTTTGGGATATAATCATTAACATTTTTGAAATTTCTTCTTTTCCAAACACTTCAAAAAGTTTCCTTCTTATTAGAATTTCAATTAAAGCATTTTTTGCTGATGTTTGATCTTGTATATATCTCATATTTTTTAATTGAATATATTTATTTTCTTCTTCTGTAAAACTAATATTTGCATACATTTCCTTCAATTTATTATCTGTAAAATTGTGAAAAAATTTATCAACTTTTTCATCTAAAATATCCCACCTATCTTCATTACTTAATTTATTCCATTCGTTGCTTGTTCCAAATGCACTAATATAATACTCATACAAAGTATCATCAAGTCCTTGTAATTCTTCTTTTGCTATATCAGATATATTATCTCCTTGCTTAAAACTTATAAAAAAATCTTGTGCATTTTTTTGCACCCTTAATCTTACTCTTCTTTCCAACTCTTTTTCAAAGCTTTCACATTCCATACATTCCGTGTTTTCTTTAAAATTCATAACTTATTCTCCTCGTATAATAATCCTCAATATAATTTTCTTTTTTTATATAATATTTTTTTAGAGAAATACTTTATTCCGAACAAAATTCCAGCCATTAGTAGTGAAGCTCCTATTCCTGAATAAAAAACCGCGATACACCATACAATGGCAGCAATTAATAATAATTTTTTCTTGTTTACTTTCATCTCTTTATCTTCCTTACAATTTTACTTTAACTTTTTTGAATAATAGTAAATGTCAATACATCTTGTTTCTCCATCTATTATCTCTCTTCCATAATTATCCACAAAATAATTTTTTATTGTTTTCTCATATTGATCAAACCCGTGTTTTACATAAAAAGGAATTTTATTTTCTGATGTTCCAACAATCATTTTTTTGTATTGTGTTTTATAATTGTCTGCTAAATATTTTAGCAGATTACCTTCTAGATCTTGTCCTATGTATTTGTTTTTAGTTACCATATTTTTTAATTCTACTATATCTTTATCTATTTCTAATACAACTGCTATACATGCCACCTCATGTTTATATGTCAATACAAACAAATCTCCATCTCTTAAATAACTATCTATTATCTTTTTATTTGGCTCTGTTTCAAACAGTAAATCCCTATATTTTTCTTTATTAACTTTTTCTTTTTTTATATTTATACTTCTTTCTACCGGAAGAAATTCAAACCCTTCTGGTAACTTAGGTTTGTTAATTTCTTGTGTCATATTTGCTGGTGTAGTTGAAAATACACAGCCACAATATTTTTGCATATATAATCCCAATTCTCTTGCTTTGTTTTGCCCTTGATGAAAACCTACTCTAAAATCTTCATACCAAAATTGAATCTCATATTTTTTTGCTACTTCCTCAGCAATTTGTTTTATACCTTCATGGTTTTGATACGGACTTACAAGTAATGTTGTCGAAAAAGCATCATAATTATTTTTTTTTGCATATTCTGCTGTTCTTTCTAATCTTACTTTGTAACAATAATTCATACACCTATTTTTTAAATCATATACAACGTTTTTGCAAAATTCGTCTAGCCCATATTCATCCTCAAATACAGCATTTACATTTATTGATTTAGCATATTCTTTTAAGCAATCACGTCTTTGCTTATATTCTAGATATGGATGTATGTTGGGATTATACCAATACACATCCATATCTATGTTCAGTTGTCTTAATCTATCTATGCAATACACACTACAAGGTGCACAGCAAGTATGTAACAATATTTTCATTTTTATTAGCTCCTATTTATTATATTCTACTCCTATATGTTCATAAGCAAGTGGTGTTGCAACCCTTCCTCTTGGGGTTCTTGCTATATATCCAATTTGCATTAAATATGGCTCATATACATCCTCGATTGTGTCGGTTTCTTCGCCAATTGTTGCAGATAAAGTTTCTATTCCAACAGGTCCGCCCGCATATTTTAATATTATTGTTTCAAGAATTTTTCTATCTATACTGTCTAGTCCTAATTCGTCTATTTCTAGCTTGCTTAGAGCATTTTTTGCCAATTTCAAATCAATATTTCCATCTGATAGCACTAATGCATAATCTCTTACTCTTTTAAGCAATCTATTTGCAATTCTCGGTGTTCCTCTTGACCTTGATGCTATTTCTTTTGCTCCTTCTTCTTCAATTTGAATATTCATAATTTTAGCTGAACGTTTTACAATTGTTTCAAGCTCGTCTGTTGTATATAATTCTAGTCTATTTACAATCCCAAATCTATCACGAAGAGGTGTTGAAAGCGAACCAGCCTTTGTTGTTGCTCCAATTAAAGTAAATTTAGGCAAGTCAAGTCTTATAGACCTTGCACTTGGACCTTTTCCAATTATTATATCCAAGCTATAATCTTCCAAAGCAGGATACAAAATTTCCTCTATACTTCTGTGCATTCTATGAATTTCGTCAATAAAAAGCACATCATTTTCAGATAAATTTGTTAATAAAGCAGCTAAATCACCAGGCTTTTCAATTGCTGGACCTGATGTAATTCTTATATTAGAATTCATTTCAGTTGCTATAATATTAGAAAGCGTAGTTTTTCCAAGTCCCGGAGGTCCATATAACAAAACATGGTCTAGTGGTTCTCCTCTTTTTTTGGCTGCTTCTATATATATTTTTAAACTTTCTTTTATTTTCTCTTGTCCAATATATTCATCCAAACATTTTGGTCTTAAAGAATTTTCAACTTTTTCTTCTTCCTTGTCCATAAGGTTTGGCACTACTAAATTTTCTTCCATAATTTCACCTCATATAACTTACTGTAAATTATAACAATAACTTACCAAAATTGCAACAAAAAACGCACTTTCGTGCGCTTTTTACGATACCCATCTTAATACTTTTATGTCTTTATAAGTATTTAAAACTTCCATATATTTTTGATATTCGTCTTCCCATAAAATTTCGGGAACTTTTTCATAGGCATTAAATACCTTTTCTGCTTCTTTCAAAAAAATCAATTGTTCCATTGGAGTTAGTTTTTCATACCTAACTGCAAATCTATATAATTTATCTAACATTTCGTTGGCTTCAATAAAAGAAAAGAAATCTTTTACTTTCAAACCTGACATTTTAATCTGCATTACCGCAAAGGCAATCAATGCAAAAATTAAAAAAACCAAAATGTATATAACTGCCAAAACTTCCATTTCCTAACACCTCATTTGTTAAAGATAAGATAATTATACCATATTATGATAATTTTGACAAATAAATTTTCTAGGAACACGATCAGTTATCATGCATAAGATTTCGTGATTTATAGTTTGGCATTTTTCGGCTAAATCTTCAACTTTTATATTTTCATTATCCCAAATAACAACTTCGTCACCTACTTTTACGTTTGGAAGTCCTGTAACATCTACCATACAGCTATCCATACACACTTTTCCTATTATAGGCACTTTTTTTCCATTAATAAGTACTTGCCAGCCATTTGAAAAAGTTCTTCTGAATCCATCAGCGTAGCCAATTGGGACTGTTGCTACTTTTGTTTGCTTTGTAGTAACATAGCTTCTGTTATATCCAATGCTAGTACCTTCTTTAACTTCTTTTAAAAACGTTATTGTTGACTTTAATTTTGTAACTGGTTTTAAATCAATTTTTTGCAAAGTATCATCGGCTCCTGCGTATCCGTACATTATAATTCCAGGTCTAACTAGATTAAAATGAGCTTCTGGATAATTCAAAATTGCATTAGAAGCAGAAGCATGGATATATTTTATTTCTCCAATCATGCTTTTTACTTTATCGATTGCCACATTGAATGATGCTAATTGCTTTTTAGAATACTCGTCATCTGTATCAGCAGAAGAAAAATGTGTATATACTCCTTCTATTTGAATATTCTTAGGCAAAGCATTCAAATATTCCTCAACTCTGTTAGGATTTATTCCTGTTCTTCCCATTCCAGTTCCAATTTCTAAATGAACTTTTATATTTTGCTTATACTCTCCCAAACTTTGAGCAAAATGATTTGAGCTAATTCCCACAACAATATTGTATTTTATAATTTTATCAATTTCAGTTTCAAAAGGTTGATTTAGTACGAAGATTTCTTTTTCATAGCCTAAATTTCTTAAAAACACACCTTCATCAACTGTTGCAACAGCAACTATATCAAAATGGTTTATAACATCTAATCTATGGTTTATATATGTACCATAGGCATTGCCTTTTATAACAGGCATTATTTTAACATTTGATTCTAATTTTGCTTTTATTTGCTTTATATTATAATAAAAATTGTCTAAACTGATTTCCATAAATGTTGGTCTTGTTATTTCTTTCATATGCTTTATCTCCTAACTTAAAGTATTATAAAATTTAAATCTATTACATATTAATAGTCTTGTTTTATAAATAAAAAATCTTGTAAGCACTAATTTAAAGCACTTACAAGATTTTAATGTTTGGAGCGGGTAGTGGGAATCGAACCCACGTAGCCAGCTTGGAAGGCTGGGATTCTACCATTGAACTACACCCGCATATTTTGTTCCTGTTCCTCTCGACAAGTATGATTATAAACTATATAGAACCATATGTCAATACTTTTTTGAAAAAAATTTTATATTTTTTCAAAAAAGCATCCACATACAAATATTTACTTACTCTTGCAAGCATTTAGGGCTTTTGTATTTTTTCAAAAAAATCTTTCATTTGTGTTTCAAACATTTCTTCATTATCATTAGCAAATCTAATTACATTTATATTTGTAGACTGCTTTTCTATTTCGTCTGCTAGTTTTAAATATTCCCTTTGTTGATTTATGCTATTTTGAATATCGAATTTTTGATACTCAAATTTACTTCTACTTGCCAATCTTTCCTCATATAAACTTTCATCTTTTAAATAAAGAATAATCAAAAATATATTTAATTCCATTTCATTTAGTTGTTTTAGAAAATTTTGATATTGTTCTTCAAAAGAATATTCCTTATATCCAAGACGAGCATACACTTCGTCTGTAAAAAAGTGCCTATCGTAAACCATAATTGGATTTGATGCGTCTGTTCCTTGTTTTATATAATCTAACTCTCTTTGAAATCTTTTTGTTACTTTTGTAAGTCCTGTTTTGGTTTTGTCCTTAATCCCTGTTAATCTATGCAAATCGCTAGAACCTAGGTTTTCTCTTAAATAATTAGTAAAAGTGCTTTTTCCCGCGCCTTGTGGGCCTTCTACTATAATTAATGTGTTTTTTTCCATTTTTTTATCCTCCTTGTGTTAAAAGAGTAGATATTTTATCTACTCTTTTAATATTATTTACTACTAGAACTTGAATTATATAATGACATTAAATAACTCATATAATCAAATGGCTTTTGTGTAGTTGGATTACCATAATCTTTTCCATATGTTTCAACTGTAACACTCTCAATTACAGGTTTATCAACAGGTGTATCTGTTGTAGTTGTTTCTCCTGTTTTTTCGTTTGTTTCAGTTGCAGTTTCTAAGTTTACAATTTGGTCAACAATGTCCATTCCCTCTAAAACTCTACCAAAAGCAGCATATTGTCCGTTTAATCTTGGTGTATCCTTTACCATAATAAAGAATTGTGAACCTGCTGAATTGTAAGACTGTGTTTTTAAAGAAGAACTAATAGAAGTATAATCTCCTCTAGCCATTGCCAATACTCCTCTTTCAAATTTTAGAGTATTTTTTGTATAATTATTAGCCACAAACTCTCCCTCAATTGTATACTCGTCTTCACTATCTCCATCTGGATATAAATCTTTTAAAGTAACAGAGCCTGTCCCATCACCTTTTTTATCTCCACCTTGAATCATAAAATCTTTTACAACTCTATGGAAAGTCAAGCCATCATAATATCCATTTTGAGCCAATTTTATAAAATTAGCCACAGTATTAGGTGCTATATCTGGGTATAATTCCATTTTTATAGTACCATAATCTTTAATATTCATTGTAACTATTGGATTTTGTTTATTTTCAGTTAATTTTTTATAATACCCTATACCAAGTATTACAGCAACAACTAAAAGTGCCACCAACAACACAATTAACCATGTTCTTGAATTTTTCATTTTCTCTCCTCTTTCTTCGGCATATAGCCCTTTTTCTATTTTTGAATTATATATTTATTTTCAAAATGTGTCAATACAGATTTCCAATTTTACCAAACTTTCACACACCTATTGTTGGGAACAGAGGAAAAATACCTCTTCCATTTTCCTTCGTTCTTCCAAAGCACTAAATAAAATTCTTTGCGAAATCTTCTAAATCTTTTAAATGATTTTCAATCACATCTTGTAATATCTCTGGTTCTATTTTTCGGTAATCGTGGACTGCAATATTTCTAAAACCTATCATGTTTTTTATATTTTTATAGCATTTTTCCTCAATCAAATTATTTTTATACAAAAGCTCAATAGCTTCTCTTTTGCTCTGTGGCACACCTAATCTTTTAGTAGAAACTTCATACATTGCAATATCAATAACAGCTTCGCATGCTCTTTGTAAATTTAATACAATACAGTCTTCTTTTCTGTAATCTTCTAAACTATCAGGATTCTCGGCATATTCTTCGTTTATTCTATTAATACATCTTTTAATTATCTCGTATTTATTTATTATAACAGCTTTGTTTTCCATATTATTTTCCTTCCTTAATTTTCCTTAATATTTCTGCTCTGCTTTCATTTAATTCTAAATACTCTCTAAACATTCTTAATTTATATAAATCAAATTCAAATTCATTTGTACAATAAATCAATACACCATTTATCAATATTTCATATCTAAAACCATCTCCCAAATCAGAAGATAAGTCAATTAGGTCCACATCTCTTTTTAATATATCGGCAAGTTCATTTTGCAAATAAAACAATTCCGTATTTGTTATCTTTTTATCAGTTTTAATAGCAATATCTATATCGCTATCCATTCTTTGGCTATCACGAGCAAAACTTCCAAATACCACAATAGCACAGCAATTGGTCTTTTCAGTTAAAAAATCTATAATCTTTTGTTTATATTCCTGTAAGTTCATATGCCATTCTTTCGCTCCTTCCTGTTCTATTTTTTATTCCAAAATCATTTTACTTTTGTTTCACATACAAAATGAGTTTCTAGGTTAAGTGTTTTATGTGTAGTTTCTTCGTCATTTGAATTTAAAACTCTTGTTTTGATAACTTTATATGTTCCATCACCATTATCTATAAATTGATAATTATCTAAGGCATTTACATTTTTCCCCTCTAAGCTTGTTTGTGTCCATCTCCCATACTCGCCCTCTATAGCACCACAATAATCTTGTTCTAATCCTATTTGATTTATCTCCTCTAATGTGCAGGTTACTGCTTTATATGCCACAAGAATTGTTTCTGCCTCTACAACTTTATCTCCATTTACCCCAGCATCTACTGCCTGTTTACCTACAAGTTTTCCAGAAACTCTAATTTCTTCTATCCCATTTGTTGGATACTCTACAGTCCAACCTGTTGGATATTCTATACTATAATCAGAATTACTATATACTGACCATTTCATTGAGCTTGTATAATTTGTAACACTATTTACATCTTTATCTGGATTTATTTCACTTCTCAAAACAGTATTATAATCTAAATCGTCTTTATCCATTTTTCCTCTTTTTCCAGTTTTATATAAAATATATTGTTTAAGATCTATTGCAGTTGCATTATTTGTTTTAGTTTCAGTAGGATTATATGAAGATGTAGAATTGCTACTTATGTTATTATTGCTTGTAATATTACTATCTTCCGTTTTTTTTATTGTATTACTCACAATTTCCATATCTTTTTGGCTTTCATTTATTTGATTTTCTTTTTCCTTATTCATAATATTAAATCCAGCAATTATAATAGTTACAATCAAAATCACCATTACAACCACAATTGCAATAAAACATCCCAAACTCATTTTTATTTCTTTTCTTTCGCTCATTTTTTGTTCACCTTTTCTCAAATTTTATTTTTCCAATTTATATTTCTTACCTTAACTACATAGAGTAGTTGACAAAGGAGGAATGTGCCGCGGAATATCCGTACGAAATCTTAATCAAATTTTATATTCTACCTCCTTTTTTCAACAGCCAATTTTAAGATCTACTTTTTTCCTACGTTCTCAAAAATCATTCAATTACTATTGTTGGACGAAATCCCTGATAAGCGGCACTGGTATTTTCTAAATTAACGGCATGTGTTTCATAAAAAGAAAAAATTCCAGCATTAACAGTTCTATCAAAAGTATTTCCCCTTTTCTTAATATGTATTTTTATGTTTCCTTCTTCTGCAAAAAGTTCTAGTGCTGCATCTCCATTCCATGAATCTGAATAATTTCCTCTATTTCCAGCTTTTGATATTTCATAGCCAGCATCTCCATACCTTTTCGAATTTTTTTCATACACTTGTTCATAGGTTCCTTCACCATCATATGTATCTATCATTTTCGAACTAGCACTTGGGAAAACCGTACTCATAAACTTTTTCAATGTAGCAGCAACCATTTCGTCAGCTCCTCCACTCATATCATATATTCCATACACATTTCCCGTCGTACTTGCCAATACACCTTTATCAGTATTATAAGCATTAGTTACTCCACTAGCACCTTCTGCTGATACTGTATTACCGGCATTTCCTGTAATATACGAACTACTATTATTTATAGTAACTTCTTCCCCATTTCTACCATACCTACTATGCGTCAAATAAGCCACAGCCCCCCACTCACTATTCTTCATCAAATGAGTTACTGCATTACTAGGAATTCCATATATATTCCCGCTTCCATTCATACTCAAACAATTACTAAACATATTTGTTATGCTAATATTTCTCCAACTAGTTACATTAGGCAACACCTTCACATTAAGTGTTGTCACATCTCCCCCACCATAATCCAAACTTGGAGAAGAACTACTAGCTTCAAATTTAGCTACCCAAATACCAGTTAGCTCTCTGTCCCAGCCTCCGTTTGCATAATTATTCTCACTTCCATCTGTAAATGCAGGATGTACATTCCAGTTGCCTTCTCCTGATGCATTGGTCATTTTAGTAGTTGTTTCATCTGTTGCTAAATAAGTTAAATTTTTCAAAAACTTAACATTTATATTTCCGCTTATTCCTTCTCCTCCATTATGGTAATTGCTTGTAATCTGATAAGCATACCTAGGTATCCACACAAACATACTTCCCATTTTATTCTCGTCTATCGTTCCATCTGCATTTACTACTAGCCCATCACTTAACATTATATTAGCCCATTTTTTCTCAGCATAATCATACCACTTGCCAATTTCATTGTCTTGTACTTTCTTCCATTTGCCATTTTCGTATATTACTGGCACCATTCCTGTTGTTATTTCTGGGCTGTTGCATGTTACTACATCTACTGTTTTTATGGTTTGACCATTGTTTTTGTCAACCACTTTTACAGCATATGTTGCAGTTTTGGTTACTTGAAAGCTTGTACCATTTGCTCTTTGCCAAAAGCTTACTGTTACCGGATTTGTTGTACTATCTGTTACTTCTCCATAATATATATCTGAGCCATTTATTTGCTCGTCATATATTATGTTTGTTATATTGACCTTTACTGTTAAACCATAGTTTTCCTTTTCAATGGTGAAGTCTGGTCCTTGTGTTTGTAAGGTTCCATAGTCAACTACTTGCACTCCATTTGGTAAATCATATTGATTATAGTAAGTTTTGCCTTCATATTTTATTCCTACCATTGAGTAAATTTTTTTCGTGTTTAGGTTTATAATAACATCTTCATCTATTTTTTCTACTCCCAATTCTTTTAAATCTGTTTGGTTATAGAATTTAAATCCATCACTTGAAATTCCATTTAATATGTTGGCAACTTTATTTTTATTAGTTTCACTAAGTGCGCTTATCTCAGTTCCTATATTAGCATATGAAGTATCCCCTTCTTGCACCTTTTGACTTATTACATTAACTCTTGATTGCACCATATTCATTTTTGCAACATATGCTTCAACTTGCATCTCTTTAAGTGTACTGCTTCCGACTGATACAGTTACTGCTGTTAATATTGAAAGCACTATTATTGTAATTATTAGCATCATTAGAGTTATACCTTTATTTGAAGATAGCATATTTGTTCTCCCTTCTTTTGTTATATCATTATATTATCAAACACAAATTGTTCTTGCATTCTTTTTAATGTTTGTTTTATGTTTTTGGCTCTGATTTCGCCTATTCCTTCTACTTTGTCTAGTTCTTCTATTTCGGCAAGTAATATGTGTTGGAATGATTTGAAATATTTTACCAGATTATCAACTATGTTTGATGGAACTTTTGGCACCTTGCTTAGTATTCTGTATCCTTTTGGATATACTGCAATTTCTTCGTAATTTTCGAAATTTTCGTATCCCAATACTTTTGCTATTATTATTTCATTTATATTTGCACCTGTTTTTCTTATTTCTTCTAAAACTTTTTCTGGTGCTTTTCTTTTGGTTTGTGCTAAATAGTCTTTTATCATTAGTAATTCTTCGTTTTCTAAGCCTCCGATTAACTCGTCTAACTGCATTTGCACAAGCCTTCCATCTGTTCCAAGTTGATATATGCTTTTCTTAACTTCTTCTACAACCATCATAACTTTTTCTGCTCTTTGTAAACAGTTTATTACATTGTCTAGTGTTACGATATCATTGAATTCATATTCATTTAATATGCTTAGGTTACTATCAAATACTTTTTTGTATTTTTCTAGAATTTGAAGTGCTTGGTTAGCTTTTGTTATTATTTTTGATGTTTCTTCTATTGTATATCTTAAATTTCCTTTAAATACTGTTATTATATTTCTTCTTTGAGATATACTAATTACCAATTCGTCAGTTTGTTTTGCTGTACGTTCTGCTGTTCTGTGACGTGTACCTGTTTCTTGTGTAGGAATTGTGTGTGATGGCATTATTTGTGCATTTGCAAGCAGAATTTTTTTCATATCACTACTTAGCACAATTGCTCCATCCATTTTTGCTAGCTCGTATAGTCTAGCAGGAGTATAGTCTTCGTTTATTTTGAAACCACCATCCACTATTTCCATTATTTCTTTTGAATCTCCAATTATTATTAAAGCACCTGTTTTTGCTTTTAAAATATTTTCTAAGCCTTCACGTAAGGCTGTTCCAGGTGCTATCAATTTTAAAATTTCTGTTAGCATATCTTCTTTTTTTGCATTTTCTTCCAAAGAAATCTCACATCCTTATTTTAAACCAATGGCTCTCATTGCATCATTTATATTTTTCACACCTATTATATCTAATTTAAATTTCTCTTTCAATAGTTTTTTGTTATTTTCTGGTATAATGCAAGTTTTAAAACCTAATTTTTCGGCTTCCTTTAATCTTTTTTCTATTAGATTTACTGCTCTAACTTCACCTGTTAGTCCGAACCTCACCTATTACGACAGTATCTTGCTTTATACTTATGTTTTTAAAACTTGAAGCAGAAGCTAAAACCATTCCTAAGTCAACAGCTGGTTCATTTACTTTAAGTCCTCCTACTACATTTAGGTATACATCCTGGTTGCCTAGGTTTAGTCCTGCTTTTTTCTCCAACACTGCAATTAGAAGAGTTAATCTGTTGTAGTCAATTCCATTAGCTGTTCTTCTTGGCATTCCAAATATAGTTGGAGTTGTAAGGGCTTGTAACTCAATTAAAAGCACTCTTGTTCCTTCTAAGCTAGCAACTATGACTGAACCGTGATGGATTGTCTTCACGTTCTGAAATTAGTATTGAAGATGGATTATCTATTTCCACCATTCCTTCGCTTTGCATTTCAAACATTCCAATTTCATTAGTAGAACCGAATCTGTTTTTAACACCTCTTAGAATTCTGTATGAGAAATACCTTTCTCCTTCTAGATATAAAACTGTATCTACCATGTGTTCTAGGACTCTTGGTCCTGCTATATTTCCGTCTTTTGTAACATGTCCAATTATGATTGTTGTAATTCCATTTGATTTGCACATTTTCATAATACGAGCAGTAATTTCTCTAACTTGGCTCACACTACCAGGTGCAGAGGTTATGTCATCAGAGTACATTGTTTGTATGGAATCTATTATCACAAGTTTAGGGTTTAGAGTGGTAATTGTTTCTTCGATTAAATCAATATCGGTTTCAGCCAAAAATAAGATATTCTCGCTCTTTATATTAAGCCTGTCGGCTCTAATCTTAATCTGCTCAGCAGATTCTTCGCCAGATACATATAAAACAGGCCCATTAGCTTCAACCTTATCACAAATTTGCAAAATCAAAGTAGACTTTCCAATGCCAGGTTCTCCTCCCAAAAGCACCAAAGAACCTTCAACCAATCCACCGCCTAGCACTCTATTAAGTTCCCCAATACCAGTCGACATTCTAGTAGTTTTCTTACTCTCCAAACTATTAAGTTTCCTAGCAGTAGCACTCTTTCTCTTCTCTCCACCACTCTTACTACCACTATCCTTAACAACTTTCTCCTCATAAAAGCTATTCCAAGCACCACACCCAGGGCACTTCCCCAGCCACTTAGCCGACTCATACCCACACTCACCACAAACAAACACACTCTTACCCTTCGCCATTTTTACCTCCTAAGGGACGTTTCCTTTTGAAGCAAAATGCTTCACTTGGGACACATCTTTATTTAAAAATTCGCTGTATAGCAGTTAATTCAATCCCTGTTATTCTTGAAATTTGTCTCACAGATATTCCCTTTATCCCTTTTAATTTTTTTAATGTATTTCCAATTATTGTTTTATTGTAATCTTTTATTTCTTCTATGTTATCTATTTCTAAATATTTTTCAATTAATTCCTTAGCTTCATTATCCTCTAATTTATTCATTATCTCAAATTCCATATATTGACATAATTCATTCTCAACACAATTTTTTGTATTAAAAATAGCAAAATTTTTCTTTGCTTCTTTTCGATTGTCTCCAAATATATCCAATATAAGTTTTGTATCAGAAATCTCTTCTTGCCCAATATATTCACTATAGCTACTCCAATGATATTGTTCAGTCTTAGCTATTCCTGCTTTTTCCGGATTTCTATGTATATATCTTTGCACATTCAATAAATAATTTTCACTCTCAACACATCTACTATGATACCTATTTTGAAATAGATGTCCTACTCTATTATACCTTTTGTTAAAATATAAAGCATAAGCAACAGCAAAGCTTTGTATTGCCTTTGAAAGATTGTTTTCATTATCTTTAACTAACAGATGAATGTGGTTATCCATTAAACAATATGCTAAAATACTATAATGAAATTTTTCTTTTGTTCTTTTTAATTCTTTTATCAATTTTTCCCTATCATATTCCGTTATGAATATTCTTTCTTTGTTTATCCCTCTTAAAATTATGTGATAAACCCCTGTTGAGCTAATCGTTCTTGCCATTCGAGCCAAATGAATTCCTCCCTATTTCTTTATCATTTAGCCCCCATTATAATAAATATTTGATTTCTCTTTTTAATTTTTATAATTATACATTATATTTATGTTCATTGTGTGTCCTAAGATGTGTCCCAAATGAAGCAAAATGCTTCAAAAGGAAACGTCCCCTATGAAAACAATCTCTTTAATGTTATTATGAACATGGCGTGGGACCAGCCTAGGCCGGTTACCCAGGCTGGGGTTAGGGTTTGGTTGTTGACTTGTTCGCCTAGGTAGCCGTGTTTTGTTGCTGTTTTTACTGCGAAGTCGAAACATTCTTTGGCTTTGTTTTTGTTGCCTTTGTCTAGGTAGTAGTTGGCAAGCCACATGTTTGAGATTATCCAAGGGTTTCCGTTTATGTAGTTGTCTCCTTCGTATCTTAAATAGCCTCCTGTGTAGGTTCTTAGTGTTAAATTTATTTTTTCTACTGTGTTTTCGATTTGTTTTTCTGATGGTGTGAACATTTTGAATGGATATACTAATCCAAGTAAACTTATGTCCATTTTACCGTCTTTACTGTTTCTTACAAATGTTTTAGTTTCATTATTATATAGATTTTTTAATACATATTCTTTTATTTGTATTAGTTTCTTTCCAAGTCTTCTGTTTGCTTTTGCTATTTGCTCTATTTTTAGCCTGTTTTCTTCATATTGCGGTTTTATTATTTCATACATTTTTAGCATGGCTTCAAATGCTGCAAATATTGCAGATAGCGAATATGTATGAACATCTTCTGTTTCTTCCCATAAATCATAGCTTTTTCCGAATTTGTTTGTTCCTTCTAGTAAATCGTCTATGTATCTTTCTAAGAAATGTACTGCTTTTTCGCACATTTTTAGGTTGTCTTTTATAAATTTCTCGTCTTTAACTTCTAAATAATGTTGATACACCCCATATACAACTGATGCTGTTTCGTCTATTTGGTATCCCCAACAAGGTGCAAGTGTTCCGTCTGTGTAGAAACGTTGTTCCCACATTCCATCTTTATTTTGCGTGTTTTTGCAGAAATTTTTATAGAACTTTTCTGTTTCTTTTCTCATTTTCAATATATCAAATGCTTCTGTTATAGATACTGCATCTCTTGGCCAGCAATATGAATACCTTCCACATCTTGTCCTGTCTTCATCTACCTCTATTGCAGCTGATATTCCTCCTGTTTTCTCATTAATAATAAGTGGAAATAGCAATATAGTTCTAGTGTATATGTTATATATTTTTTTATCATATTCACTTTTGGGTTCTTCTAACTCAATTCCCATATGGTTTGCAACATATTTTCTCCAATGTCTTTTAGTTGCTTCTAGCTCTGATTTTGTATCCATTTTTCTTAGTTCAACTAATTTTTCTGCAAGCCCAGTATTTTGACTATTTTCGCTTATGTATATGCATACATCAATAGTCTTTTTCTCACCGGGCTTTATAGTACCAATATCATAACTTATGCTAGAATCATTTGACATTCCAACATAATCTTTTCCTCCAATTACTCCACTTGTGATGTTTTCTTTTGTGTTATTTATTTGGAAGCTAAGTGGACTTTGTTTTGAAAATATTGAAAATGTATAATCATGAGTATATTGCATCAAAGTTTCTTCTTTGTATGCTCCGCTTACTTGATTATTTGCATTAGTTAATAGCCCAGAATGAATTAGCAAATTTATATTTAAGTCTATTGAATTTTTATTTTCAAATGTATATCTTTTAATCAAAACATTTTCTCTCATTGGCACAAAATCAGTTTGCAATACTGTTATTTCAAAATATGAATTTGTTATTTCAGTATTCAAAACATTTGTATTTTCCGAATAATACTGATTATAGCTATTATTTATATCATTGTGCATATATATAATTCCAGAATCATTTATTTTCATTCCAACATCAAAAAAATCAACAAATTGCTTATAATCTGATTGAGGATAAAAAAGGCGCAACAACTCGCCCTTTTCACTAAAACTTGCAACCATATTCTTATTACCAATTATCGCATCATTAAAATATTTATTTCTCATTTTTCTCTTCCTTTTTCACCATAGATGTGTCCCCAATGAGTCATTTTGACTCAAAAGGAAACGTCCCCTATGTGTTTTCTATTATTTTTACTATTTGTTGTTCTAGGTCTTTTACTTTGTCGTTTAGTTTGGATAGGTCTTCGTCTTTGGTGTCTTCTGATAGCATTGTGTCTTTTATTATTTCGCCCATGTCTTCGATTTCTTCTTTTAGGGTGTCTATTCTTTCTAGGATGGCTAGGCGGATGTATTTGTATTTGTCTGGTACTTCTACTTTTTCTAGTAGTTTTAGTTCATCATTTAGTTCATATACATCTCCAAAGTCTGGGATTGTTACTGGTATTTTTGTTGTTTCTAGTAGTTTTTGTTTTAGCACTATTTGCCCTTCTGGTTCTCCGTGTACTAGGAAGATGTGTTTTGGTTTGTTTATGAATGAATACACAAAGTTTAGTAGCCATTCTTGGTCGGCGTGTCCTGAGTAGCCTTCTATATATTCTATTCTGGCATTTACCGCAATTTCTTCTCCAAATATTTTTACTTTTTTAGCTCCATCTACAATATTTCTTCCAAGTGTTCCTGGTGCTTGGTATCCTACAAATAGTATTGTATTTATTGGGTTCCACAAATTGTGTTTTAAGTGATGTTTTATTCTTCCTACTTCGCACATCCCACTTGCTGATATTATTATTGATGTATGTGCTGTTTCATTTAAAGCTTTTGATTCGTCTGCTGTTCTTGTAAATTGCAATCCAGGAAATTCTAGTGGATTATCTCCACTTGCTATTTCTTTTCTTACTTCTTCATCAAATAAGTCCATATTTTCTCTGAACACTTCTGTTGCAGATATTGCTAGCGGACTGTCTACAAATACTTGTGAATCCATTAGTTTTTGATATTTTCTTTTGAATTCTTCGTTATCCTTATTTCTTTCTTTTAATTTATTTAGTTCATATAAAATTTCTTGTGTTCTACCTACTGCAAATGATGGTATTACTACATTTCCACCTTTATCTAAGGTTTCTGATACTATATCCAAAAATAGTTCTGCTTTATCATCATTTCTTATATGAAGTCTGTTTCCATATGTGGATTCCATTACTAAGTAGTCTGCATTGTCTATCATTGTTGGTGCATCTAAAAGTGGAATATCATTATTTCCTAAATCTCCTGTAAATACTACTTTTTCAGTTTTATCATTTTCTGTAACCCAAATTTCTATTATGCTAGAACCTAGCATATGTCCAGCATCATTAAACCTTACTTTTATTTTGTCACTGATTTCTATTATTTCGTCATATTTTACTGGATGGAATACTTCCATACATTTTATAGCATCTTCTGCCGTGTATAATGGTGGTAATTCTGAAAGTCCTTCTCTTCTTCTTTTTCGGTTTTTCCATTCTACCTCGTTTTCTTGAATATGCCCACTATCTGGTAACATTATTGAGCATAAGTCGCAAGTCGCTTTTGTTGCATATATTTCACCTCTAAATCCTTCGTTATATAGTTTTGGTATCCTTCCAGAATGATCTATATGAGCATGTGTTAATAGCATAAAATCTATTGAGTTTACATCATAAGCAAAGTCTTCTTCATTTTTCCATTCGTCTATGGCTTTTCCTTGGTATAAACCACAGTCTACTAAGAATTTTTTTCCTGCTCCTTCTACTAAGAAATTTGAACCTGTTACAGTTTTAGTTGCTCCTAAAAAAGTTATTTTCATATGTTCCCTCCATTTAATTAAATAATTTTAATTTCTTTTCTGTTTTGATATTTACTTTTTCTGCTGTTCCTTCTACTTCTATTTCAAAGCTGTCTTCCAATTCTTCTCCATCATAAACATTTATTTTTAATTTATTGTATTTTGGTTTTGCTTCTATTTCTAAGTTTTCTAAGTTTACAGCTTGTGATAGTAATATTTTTTTAATTATTCGATAATTTATTTCTCCATTATGAGTTATTACATTTATAATTTTCAAATTAATGCATTTTGCAATTATCATTTCTTCTATTTTATTTATTTGCATTCTTAATTTATCTAGATCTTTTATTGCTTTTTCCTCATTTATAGGTAATTGCACATAATATCTAATATAATATATTAAATTTATTAGCTCTTTTTTATTATTTGTATTTTTTACTTTTACTTCCATACAATTTAAAAATTGTTTTTGAAGTTCTAGTAAACTTTCATATGCTGTTTGTGTTTCTAATATTTGCAATATTTCATTTGTTTTTTCGTATTTTTCTTCTATTTTTTCTTTGTTTGATTCATAATTTTTGGGGTTCATTAAATAGGTTAGCTTTTGCATTTTTTCTATAATTTTTCTTCTTTCATCACTTAGCAATGCTTTTAAATATTGTTTGTTAAGCAATTGACTCTTTTTACCCATTTTTTTTCTTCTTTTTTCAAGCTCTTTTTCTAATAATTTTTCATTATTTATTGTTTCATCTATTTGTTTTATTTGTTTTGCCATTTGTTTTTTGCTATTGGTTATTTCGTCTAAATATTTTACTTTATCTTGTACTACTTCTATTTCGTACAATGCTTTTTTGTTTTCTTCTGCTAATTCTTGTTTTAGTTTCTCATTTTTTTCGCACGCAATTACTGCAAGTGCCACATATAGACTTTTGTATAATAGAACTGCGTTTTGTGCTCCATAATTATGGCTTAATTTTTCTTGCAATTTTATCACATAATCTGTTTTTTCTGTTCCGTCATTTTTCCAGTCTTCCAAGAATTTGTATCCTACCAATATTCTTATAATTTGATATATTAAATTATAAGAAATATTCTCAATTTCCTTTGTTTCTATTTTCCAAGACCAACCACTAAAATCTCTTATTATTTCTTTTAAATTCATGCAATAACCTATACTTAGCATTTTTTCAAAAATTTTATTTTCTATATAGTGGTCTTCATTTATATAATAATAGCTTCTTTCAATATCTGCAATTGCATATAACAAATCTGCTTCTATTGGATATGATATTATTTTTTTGTATGTTCTATCTGAAATTGAATGCAAGTTATATTTTTGTAGTACCTTCCCTTTTGAAGAATTTGGCTCTACTATTTCAATTTTATTGCAATTTTTTTCAATTACTTTTATAAGTTCTTCCATTAAGTCGTTTTTATCTTTATCAACTCTTTTAACTTTTTGATAATCTTTATACGATACTTCAACTTTATAAAACATGCTTAAAAGGAGGTTTTTTATATCACTTGAAAATGTTTTTTTCTCTAAAACTTGTTCTAATTCATTATTATAATTTTTTAGTTTAGAAAAAAAGTCTTTTTTAGTCATATTAAAACCTCCTTTTTCATTAGTTTTCTTCATTATTAACATTTGTTGCTGGTGTTGTTTTTAATTCTTGCCAGCGTTCTTTTGTCATTAAAACCTGTCTTGGTTTACTCCCTGCATAGCCTGATACAATTCCTCTTTCTTCCATTTGGTCAATTATTCTTCCAGCTCTTGCATATCCTACTTTTAATCTTTTTTGTATAAAAGATGTTGATGCTTGGTCTGCATTTATAACTTCTTCTATTGCTTCCATTAGTCTTTCGTCTGTGTCATCATCAGCATCTTCATCTAATTCTTTATCAGATTTTCCACTATTTTCTATTTTTTCCAAAATATCTTCATTATATGTAACTTCTCCTCCGGCTTTTAGGAAATCTACTATTTTTTCAACCTCTTTATCTGATACAAAAGCACCTTGTATTCTTTGTGGTTTTGCTGCTCCTATAGGTGCAAATAGCATATCTCCTTTTCCTAGCAGTTTTTCTGCTCCAACCATATCCAAAATTGTTCTAGAATCTACTCCTGAAGATACCGCAAATGCAATTCTAGATGGGATGTTGGCTTTAATTATACCTGTAATTACATCAACAGATGGTCTTTGAGTTGCAATTACCAAATGCATTCCAGCAGCTCTTGCCATTTGGGCTAATCTACAAATTGCATCTTCTACTTCTTTTGCTGCAACCATCATTAAATCTGCAAGTTCGTCTATTATAATTACTATTTGTGGTAATTTTTCTCCACCATCTTCTTTTTCAAGTTCAGCATTGTATCCTTTTATATCTCTTACACCTTTTTCTGCAAATAAACCATATCTTTTAACCATTTCTTGAACAGCCCATTCTAGTGCGCCAGCGGCTTTTTTAGGGTCTGTAACAACTGGTATTAGTAAATGTGGTATCCCATTATATACAGAAAGTTCAACTACCTTTGGGTCAACCATTACAAGTTTTACTTCACTTGGTTTGGCTTTGTATATTATACTTGCAATAAGTGTATTTATGCAAACACTCTTACCAGAACCAGTTGAACCTGCAATTAAAACATGGGGCATTTTAGCTATGTCTGTAACTACTGGCTCCCCTGCTACGTCTTTTCCAAGTGCCATTGATAGTTTAGATTCTGCATTTATAAATGCATCTGATTCTATAATTTCTCTAAAATGAACTATTTCATTCTCTTTATTTGGTACCTCAATTCCAACAGCCTGTTTCCCTGGGATTGGAGCCTCTATTCTTATGGATTCTGCTGCTAAATTAAGTGCAATATCATCTGAAAGTTTTGCAATTTTGCTTACTCTTACTCCTTCTGCTGGTCTTAATTCATATCTAGTTATAGAAGGTCCAACAGATACCTTTTCTACTTTTGCACTAACCCCAAAATTATACAATGTTTTTTGTAATTTATTAGCCGTTTCTGTTACAGACTTTTTACCAGTTTTTGAGGTTTTAGGTGTTTTTTCTAATAGCTCAACTGGTGGAAATTCGTAATGCTCATCTTCTACTGTTAAAGTATGGTCTAATGTTAAAACTTCTTTTGTTTTTTCTTCTTTTTGTTCTTTTTCCTTTTTAAATAAATTTGCTTCTATGTAATCGTCCTCAGGCTCCATCACTTGTTTTTTTAAAAATTTGGACTTTTTCTTTTCTTCTTTTTCAGCATTTTTAAAAGATGGAATATCAATAGTTATCTGGTCTTCTAAAACTTCTGGTTGTAATTGTTGTTGTGGTTTTACTTTTATTTCTTTTTGTTTTTTCTTTCTTTCCTCTTTTTGTTCTTGCCTGTCTTCATGTATTTCTTCAACCTTGCCTGCAATCCAGCTATTTACGTCTATTTTTAATGCAATTACCAACATAGCAATTATTGCTATTGCACTTATAATTAATGTAGCTAAACCTCCGACTAAATTATATAGTAAAATCGCTACCATTGAGCCAATAGCTCCTCCGCCTTTGTTTTGTTCACCTAAGGCATATGCATTCTTTACCCCATCCCAAAACTCACCAGAAATATTTAGGTTACCTGCATTTATTTGCCATACACATAATATAACAGATATACATAGTAAAACTATTCCGTATTCAATTATTTTCTTTATTGCATATTCCTTTTTATCACAAGCAATGCTTATTGCCATAATAAATATACCAACTGGTAATATGTATTTTATAAATCCCAATAATCCTCCAAGTATTGGGCTAAGTGTTTGTCCAATGCTTCCAGATTCTGAGTATATTAGTACTGCTGATAATAAGCTTATTGCAATTAATGTAATAACCCATATAGTAGCATTCAAATCCTGTGTTTGTTTTTTCTTTCTTTTTGCCATAAAAAATCGCTCCTTTAATGCAAAAAGTCAGAACAGGAAATCAAATTTGTTCCTTCTCTGACTTCCAAATTCTGACTTTCCTATTATCTTACTCCAATTCTCTTCTATTTTCTCTTACAGTTTTAATTACTCCATCAACTGTTTGTTCAAAATCATTCTCAATTCCTGTTAAAGCTCCACCAACTTGATTTTGCATTGTTTGAAGAGCATCATCAACAGTTGCTTTCATTGTTTGTAATGATTTTTGTAATGTATCTTCTACATTTTCAAGAATTTTGTCAGCATATGCTTTTGTTCCTTTTGAAATTTCTCTTGACATTTCATTCGCAAGTTCAATTATTTCTGTTTTTTGTTCATATGCTTTTTTTGTTATTTCGTGTTCGTCAATCATTGCTATTATTCTATTTTCTGCTTCTTTTACAATATCGTCTGCTTCTTTTTGAGCTTCTTCTAATATTCTTTGTCTTTCTTCTTTTACCCATTTAGCTTGTTTTAGCTCATCTGGTAATTTAAGTCTAATTTCTTTTATTATATCAAGCAATTCTTCTTTTTCAACAATCCCTTTGTTTGTAAATGGAACTGTCTTGCTTCTTTCTAAAATATCTTCCAAAGTTTCTAGCAATGTAAAAATTTCCATTGTTTTACCCCTTTCGATTCAAAAATATTAGAATAACTCTTCCATATTTTCTTATATCGCTTATTGTTATATCTAATTTTTTAATTTTTTCTACTTTTTCTTGATTATCGGTTTCGGCTATTACTAAGCCATTTTCTTTTAGTAAATTTAATTCTAATATTTTGTTTATCGCTTCTTCTAAATAATTGGTTTCATATGGAGGGTCTAGAAATATTATATCAAATTGCCTTCCATCCAGTCTTTTTAAAGTTTTAACAAAATCATTATTAATCACTTCTGCATTTAGCTTTGTTTTGGTAATATTTTTATAAATTATATCAACAGCCTCTTTTGAATTATCACAAAGGATTGCACTTTTTGCGCCTCTGCTTAGTGCTTCTAGTCCTAAAGCTCCACTTCCTGCAAATAAATCAAGTACATTTGAATCTACCACATATTCTTGAATTATGCTAAATAGTGGTTCTTTTACTCTATCTAGTGTTGGCCTTGTGTTTAATCCATCTAACGTAAATAGCTTTGTTCCTCTAGCTTTTCCACTTATTATCCTCATATTGCACCTCTAATCACATATATATTTTATAATTATTTATCTATATGTCAATAGTAATAACAGAATTGTAATATATATTTAATAAATATGTAACACTTGTTAAATTTTCTTAATATTTTTCATATGTGATAAGTGTGCTAAAAAGCGGGATAAATTTTCCCGCTTTTGTTTAATCTTCTGCTTTCATATCTTTTAATAATTCCAATTGTGAAATTAACAATGATTCCATTTTTGCTTTATATATATCAAATTGTTTTTTGGTATTCTCTAATTCTTTTTGTTTTAAAACAATCTCTTGTTCTAATTCAAGTACAGATTGTCTTGCTCCTGATTCTGCTTCTTTTATTAATTGATCTGCTTTTTGTTTAGCAACATTTTGTATATTTTCAGCAGTGCTTTGAGCCATTACTAATGTATTTTGCAATGTTGTTTCAATTGATTTATATTGACTCAAATTGTTTGATGCAGCTTCTAGTTTATCCTTTAAATCCGAATTTTCTTTATACATTTTTTCGTAATCTGATGTTAATTCGTCTAAAAAGTCATCAACCTCTGAAACACTATATCCATTCATCATTTGCTTTGAAAATTTCTTGTTTTCAATGTCTAAAGGTGTTAACATATATTTGCCTCCTAATTAAATGTTTTTTAGAATCCATTATTATTATTGTTATTTTTTAACCAAGATACAGAAAGTTTATTTTTTATTTCTTCTCTTGCAAGTTCATTAGATATTTCATAGTTAAATGGTGCAACTACAAATATTGCATTTGAAACTTTTTGAATATGTCCATCTAATGCATGAACACTACCACTTATAAAATCAACAACTCTTCTTGCAATATCTTTGTTTACATATTCTAAACTAACAATAACAGATTGTTTTTGTTTTAACATATTACATATTGTTTCTGATTGTTCAAAAGATGTTACTTGGAACACAACCATTTTTACTTGTTGTGTTTGTGCCATATTCACAACTTTTCCTCTTTTTCCAAAAAATCGTTTATCAGATGTTTCTTCATCATCTTCCATTCCGTATTGTACATTTTCTTCTTGTACATCGAAATCTTCTTCATCTTCTTGTTCCATTCCTAAAAAATCTAACACTTTGTTCATTATAGCTCCTGCCATACGAATACCTCCCACAATTTTCCTTTGTTTTTAAAACTTTACATATAGTATCCACCTTTTAGAGAATTTTGTCAAGCATTTTTGCTGTTTGTAATCTAAAAATAACATTGCTGTAATATTATTGTAACAAATTACCTGCTTGGGGTTATTAAAATTTCATCATATAATGAAATTTTAGGCATACTATTTATTTCTTTTGCCGTATATCCCATATCTTTAAATTCTTCTGTGGTATATCTATCTATTATTGAGTATGTTTCGTTTTGTCTTAATATTTTAACTAAAATTTTATCCAAATATCCAGCTCTATTTCTTACAACATACGCTTTTCCATCTTCTGTTATAATAGAAGAATTTGGAACTCTTAATCCCTTGTAATTCCACCAAACTATATCAATTGAAATCTTTCTGTATTTTATTAATTCTTCTATATTATTTGTAATTTTAAATATTATTGTCCTAGTGTCATCTTCTTCTACATTAATATACGATATTATAGCCGAAATTTCCTCTAAATTAGATAATATTAATTTTACTTTATCTCCAAGTCTGGCATTCTTTGCCTCATTAGAATTTAAAATAACAGCAATATAACATTCAAAATTATTTATAATCTTCCCTTTTTCGTCATTTTCAGCAATTACACTACCTGTCTTTAAATTCAAACTTTCTAAGAAATTCTTGTTCAAATACGAAAAATCGTCAATTTTCAACTTATCTTCTAGTCCGTCAATCCTATATGAAACAATTCCACTTATAGGAGCTTTTATATATTCTGAATTAGCTTTTAATTTATTTTCCAATTCATCCCTTTTGTTAATTAAATTTTTAAGTTCGCTTCCTGTCGGACTAAGTTCACCAATAGCTCTGGCTTTTTTTGTTATTGCTGAATCTATCTCTTTTTTGTATTCATTATTTTTTTGTATATTGTTATTTTTATATAATTCGTCAACCTGTGCTTTTATTTGATTTTCCAGTAATTTTTTTTCACTTGAAAATCCACTAGCATTATTGTCCATTATTTTTTGAATTTGGTTGTCAATTTCTGATATTTGTTGTTTTATACTTTCTTCTGACTCACTTAAATATCTAAAAATAGAATCTCCCTTTGAAACTCTTTGCCCCTCTGTTTTTATTTTCAATATTCCATTTTTGTAATTCTCACCTTGAACAACACTTTCATCTCTAATAACATATCCAGTTGCCGTTTCTTCTTGTATTACCTCTCCATTTTCAACTAAAAATACGTTGGTAGGCTGTTTTAGCCAATCATACATAGAATTTCCTATATACAAAATAATTATCGCAACAACAATTGTTGTAATTATCATTGGCATTATTATATTAACTTTGCTTTTCTTTGTTACCTTCTTGTTCTTTTTTTCCACTATATTCCTCCAAAATAATCTCTATATTATTTTGTTTATCTTCTAATCCATCTAGCCATATTATTTCTTTATTTTTTCTAAACCATGTAAGTTGTCTTTTAGCATATCTTCTAGATTCCATTTTTATTTTTTCTATCATTTCTTCTTTGGTTATCTCTTTTTTTAGATATTCTACAACTTCCTTATAACCAATTGCCTGTAAAGCTGTTGGAAAAGAATTATATTTTTTGTATATATCTTGCACTTCTTCAATCAATCCATTTTCTATCATTTTGTCTACTCTTAAATTTATTCTATTGTAAAGTAGCTGTCTGTCCATATTTATTCCAAACACTTTATAATCATATTTAACTTCTTGAATCCTTGATAAAATGTCTTGTTCTGTTTTAGTTTTTCCTGTTTGTTTATAAATTTCTAAAACACGAAGAATTCTCTTTTTGTCATTTATACTTATTGTTTTCATTGCTTCTTCGTCAATTTGTTTTGCTTCATTATATAATTTTTCTAATCCTTCTTTTTCTACTCTTTCTTCTAATTTTCTTCTGTAATTTGCATCAAATTTTATATCTAAAAATTTTATTCCATAAATTAAGGAATTAGCATACAAACCAGTTCCTCCAACAATAATAGGCACTTTGTTTTTGCTTAAAACTTTCTCAATAGCTTGTTCTGCTTGTTTTTGATAATCAGATACACTAAATCTTTCCTCTGGTGAAACAACATCTATCAAATAATGTTTTATCCTTTTTTGTTCTTCCTCAGTTGGTTTTGCAGTTCCAATATCCATTTCTTTATAAATTTGCATTGAATCACAAGATATTATTTCTCCATTGATTTTTTCAGCTAATTCTATTGCTAAATCAGTCTTTCCAGAAGCCGTTGGTCCTACAATAGCTATAACTTTTTGCTTTTCCATATTATCTCCTACTAAATTTTCTTTCTATATCAAATTTGCTCATTCTTATTGCAGTTGGTCTTCCGTGTGGACAAGTAAATGGATTTGGCAATTTCAAAAGTTCATTCATTAAAGCTTCCACTTCTTGTGCATCCAATGCCATATTTGCCTTTACAGCCGCTTTGCAAGCAACAGTTGCTATAAATTTTTCTTCAATTTGTTGTCTAGCAGTAACTGCAACAGTATCAATTTCATCTAATATGTTCATAAACAATTCTTTAGTATCCAAATCTATACAAATATTAGGCACACCAGTTAATTTTATTGTGTTTTCGCCAAACTCCTCTAATGTAAATCCAGCTTGTTCAAACATTTGGTAATTAGATCTGGCAATATCCATTTCCTTATGTGTTAAAGTAATTATATCTGGAAGTAACATAAGTTGTGAGTCTTTGGCTTCATTGTTATAAAAGTTCTTTTTTATTTTTTCGTACATTATTCTTTCATGTGCAGCATGTTGATCTAATATGTACATTTCTTTGTCAATTTCTAATATTATATAAGTTGAAAATACAATTCCTATAAATTTGTATTTTACAGGTTCTACAAAAGTCTCTTTATTTTCAAACATATTTTGTTGTTCTTGTTTTTGTAATTCTTTAACAGTCTCAGTAGTAGTAGTCATTGCACTTTCTTCTGCCACTTGTCCTATTTGAGGTTGTTCATCTTTATTTTCTACTGAGTATGCAGTTCCTTCTTCTTGTAATTTGTCTGTTATTTTCTTTCCAAATGTTTTTTCATACATTTCTTCAAATTTGTAATTCATTTCTTCTGTTGTTTGTCTTTTTTCTCCGTCTTTGTTTTCTGCTAGTGTATTAAATTGTTCATTTCTTATTTCCAATCCTTGCACTTCTGGGTTCATTCGTTCTTCTGTTCCTTGAACGTTTTGTGCCATTTGTTGTTCTGTTTTTTGAACAGTATTTTCTACTTTTTGTTCTTCATTTGACTCTATTGTTTTATTTGCATTTTCTTCTTTTTTCTGATTATATAATGCCTCTACCAAATTTAATCTTTCACTAACTTCTTCTTTTTCCCAATTTAATTCTTGTGGCTTTCTCTTAAATAAACTAGCAAATTTATTTCTGCTATTATTTTCAGGTTCTTCTCTAAATTTAGCAGGAATATCAGCTTGCACTTCGTTTAATCTAGTTTGTTCTTCACTTTTTTCAGTATGTACAACCAAATCAGATGTTAGCAAAGCCTCTTTTACTCCATGATAAATTGCTTTAAACACCTTGTTTTCTTCTTTAAATCTCACTTCCAATTTAGCAGGATGCACATTTACATCAACCTCGCTAGGATTTAAATCAATATTTATTATGCAAAATGCGTGTTTTCCGATTGTTAGCATTCCTTTGTATGCTTGCTCAATTGAAGCAGATAATGTTTTGTCTTTTACATATCTTTTATTTACAAAAAACATTTGATTTATTCTATTATTTCTTGCAATATCAGGTTTTCCTATAACTCCTGAAATCTTAATGCCTTCATATTCATAATTAACATCTATAATTCCATTTGCAATTTCTTTTCCAAAAATACTATAAATACAATTCTTTATGTTTCCGTCCCCTGTTGTTTGAATAATAGTTTTTTCATTATTAGTTAATTTAAATGCTATATTAGGATTGATTAGAGCCAAACGGGTTATGGCATCTTCAATATAACCAGTTTCGGTATAATCCTTTTTTAAAAATTTATATCTAACCGGTGTATTAAAAAACAAATTTTTAACAGTAATAGTAGTACCAACACCTGCTCCAACTTCTTCTCTTTCTAGCAATTTTCCAGCTTCAACAACTATTTTTTGTCCAAATTCTTCATCCTCTGTTCTAGAAATCATTTCCACATTAGCAATAGAAGCAATACTAGCCAAAGCCTCGCCTCTAAACCCCATAGATTTAACAGTAGTTAAATCTTCGGCTGTTCTTATCTTACTTGTAGCATGTCTCTCAAAAGCAATCTCCATATCATCAGGAGCAATTCCTTTACCATTATCAGTAATTCTAATACTTGAAATTCCACCATTTTTTATATCAACACAAATATTACTTGCCCCAGCATCTATGGAATTCTCCACCATTTCCTTAACAACAGATGCCGGTCTCTCAATAACCTCACCTGCCGCAATTTGATTTATAGTAAGTTCATCTAATAACACAATTTTTCCCATATTCTATGTTCTCCTCCAAAATCTTCTGTTTTGTTAGCTATTATATCATTATTTTAACAATTTGAACACTTTTTTTGAAAAATATATGATTATTTAAAAATAAACCTTACATTTTAATCTTCTTCACTTCTCCAAAGCTTAATCCTGTACATTTTTGTATCAAACTTATATCAATATTATTTTTCAATATATTTTTTAAACTGTCCCCATTTTCAGGACAAATCATAACATCAAAGCTAAATCATAATATCCTAATTCTTTTTAATACATAGTTTAACTAATTTCAATCCAAATAAATTAAAAAAGCAACAAAACACAAAAAATATTTTGTTGCTTTTATTTTATATATTCCTTGTGATTCTTAGGATATAGTCCCACAAGATTCCTTAATGTCTTTTTACTCTGTTTCAATAAACATTGGCTCTTATTCTTCCAACTTAGTGCATCTTACAAATTCAGTTCTGCCTATGCTGTCGCCTGTACCTAGTTGGCCGTAGTCATTTTTGCCTATTCCGTATACTTCTCCACTTTTGCTTGCAAATATTGCAAATCCATTGCCTAGGCTCATATAGCGAATGTTGGCTGGTAATCCTTCTAGTTTTACTGGAGTTGGGTATACTCCTCCTATTTCGTAGTTTGGACCTAAGATACCGTAGGTATTGTAGCCCCAACCGTAGACCTCGCCGTTTGATAATAGAGCTAGACTAAATCCATCTTCGGTTAGGATTTGTTTTACCGTAGTTCCTTCTTTTATCGTTAATTCAGTGAAGTCTCCGTTTTCTTTATCTACATAAGTATTATTCCCTGACATATTCCTATTATGTGCCATTGTATATAGTTTTCCATCTTCTGTTAATATTAGTGTATTTCCACCTACAATACCTGCTCTATTTATATTCGAATATTCTATATCTTTTATTTTATTTTTTATACTCTCAATTACATCACTAGTTACTTCTTTGGGATAATATGTTAATATTGATGTTTGATATTTATAATCTCCCTCTGTTTGTGGAAATGTTATATATCCATCATCTCCTGCCCAATATATTTTATTATCCATTGTTATAAATAATGCACAAAATCCTCTAGTAGAAGTAAATATGTCTTTCACATTTGAGAAAGCATTCGTGCCATCTTTCGTTACTTGTACGTAGTCGTCTTTATGCGTTGGTTCCCCCCACATTCCAGTTGTGTACATTCCCTTTGCCCATAAGGTTCCATCATTTTTTATCACATACTTTGAATTAGAAGATGATATTATTTTTCTTGCATCTTTTATCTTTGAATTAGCATTTTGGCTCACTTTTTCATATATTTCTCCATTTTGTGTTACTATACTTATATTCTCTCCTTTTCCCTGTATAAATTTCACATTTTTCATTACATTTTTCAAATTGGAATTTGCCTTTT
>USMK01000011.1 GCA_900555835.1 uncultured Clostridium sp. | reverse complement strand
ATTAAGATTTCGTACGGTTACTACGCGGCACATTCGTCATTACATAAATTTTATATTATTACTCCTTTTTCAACTACTCTAAGGAAAGCAGGGAAGGTCAAACTCGATTTTTAAATTTTATATTTTACTTTTTCGCTTAGAAAGTTGGGAAATAAGTTCAGCTAAAAATGAGAAAGATGTTGAGGAAAAAAGAAAGTGGGGTTTGACAAAAGTCGGATAGAAAGATATAATTGTGGTATTGTGAAAGAATATTTTTTGGGGATTTTACTAATAATAGAACATAAGATAGGAAGTGCTTTTTTAATGGAGAATAAGTGGTATGATATTGAAGCGAGTGAGGTTGCTCGTGGTTTGAATAGTGATATTGAGAATGGCTTAAATTTAGAGGATGTTAATAAAAAAAGAGATGAGTTTGGATTTAATGAGCTTAGGGCTGGAAAGAAGAAGAGTTTGGTGGTTAGATTTTTGGAACAGTTTAAGGATTTTATGATTATGGTGCTTATTATTTCGGCTATTGTGTCTGGTTTTGTGGGTATTGCGAATGGAGAGGGCATTACTGATACTATTATTATTATGTTTGTTATTATTCTTAATGCTATTATTGGTGTTGCACAGGAAAGTAAGGCAGAAAAGTCTTTGGAGGCTTTGAAGAAGTTAAGTAGTCATATGGCTAAGGTTATTAGAAATGGAAAATTAGATGTAATTCCTTCGAAAGAGCTTGTACCAGGAGATATTGTAGTTTTGGAAACTGGTGACTTTGTGCCTGCTGATTTGAGAATTATTGAGGCACACAATTTGAAAGCACAAGAGGCTTCTTTAACAGGAGAATCTTTGCCTGTTGATAAAATGAGTGATATTATTGAAGGCGAAAAAGTAGGCATTGGTGATAGAAGTAATATGCTATTTTCTTCTAGTTTAATTACATATGGTAGAGGAAAGGCTATTGTAGTTGAAACTGGTATGAATACAGAAGTTGGAAAGATTGCTGATATGATGAATTCTAGCTTAAATACAGAAACTCCACTTCAAAAGAAATTAAATCAATTGGGAAAAACGCTAGGTATTTTTGCCCTTATTATTTGTGTGCTTATTTTTGTAATTGGTTTAATAAATGGAAAAGAAATAATTAGTATGTTTATGACAGCTGTTACCTTGGCTGTTGCTGCTATTCCAGAAGGTTTGCCAGCTGTTTCTACTATTGTGCTTGCTATTGGGGTTCAAAGAATGGTAAAAAAGAATGCTATTGTTAAGAATTTGCCTTCTGTTGAAACATTGGGAAGTGCTAGTGTAATTTGTTCAGATAAAACAGGGACTCTTACACAAAATAAAATGACAGTACAAAAGGTATTTGCAAATGGAATAGCAAAAAGTGTGGAAGATATAAATGAACTATCAAGTGAAGAAAGAAAAGTAATTGAAATTGGAATGTTATGCAATGATACAAAAGTATCAAATGATAATGAATTTACGGGAGATCCAACTGAAACTGCTTTAACAGATATTGGATTTAAATTAGGATATAATAAAGAATTTTTAAATATTGAAAGAAAAGATGAAATACCGTTTGATTCTGATAGAAAACTAATGACTATTGTTATAGAAAAAGAAGGAAAATACCTTGTATATACAAAAGGTGCAGTTGACGAGTTACTAAAAAGATGTGGCTCATATGCTCTAAATGGAGAGGTTAAATCAGATTTAGAGAACTATGGAAATACAATAAATGAACAAAATAAAAATATGGCATCAGAAGCATTAAGAGTGCTTGCTATGGCATATAAGATAACAGATAAATTGCCTAGTAAAGAAGAAATGGAAAAAGATTTGATTTTTACCGGAATGGTAGGTATGATAGATCCACCAAGAGAAGAAGCCAAAGTTGCTGTTCAAAAATGCAAAAATGCTGGAATTAAACCTGTTATGATTACAGGAGATCATAAAATAACTGCAATAGCAATTGCTAAAAAGCTAGGAATATTGGAAAATGAAGCTGAGGCAATTACCGGAGATATGCTAGAAGATATGAGCCAAGAGGAGTTAACTCAAAATATTGAAAAATATTCAGTTTATGCAAGAGTATCTCCTGAACATAAAGTAAGAATTGTAAAAGCATGGCAGACAAAAGGTCAAGTTGTTGCTATGACTGGTGATGGAGTAAATGATGCTCCTGCACTTAAAAATGCTGATATTGGTTGCGCTATGGGAAAAGTGGGAACAGATGTGGCAAAAGAAGCTGCTGATGTGATTTTAACAGACGATAATTTTGCAACTGTTGTTTCGGCTGTTGAAGAAGGCAGAAGAATTTATGATAATATTTTAAAATCAATACAATTTTTACTATCTAGTAATGTTGGTGAAATTGTGGTAATATTTATGGCAACAATGTGCTTACCTCTTTTTGTAAAATGGTTTGGAATTACAAATGTTTCTGCATTAGAAGTTTTACTACCAATTCAAATTTTATGGATAAATTTAGTAACAGATTCTTTGCAAGCATTGGCACTTGCGGTTGATCCTGCTACTAGCAATATAATGAATAGAAAACCAAATTCAGCAGGAAGTGGCATTTTTACAAAAGGAATGATATGGAGAATCGCATACCAAGGAATTATGATAGGTGCACTTACCTTAATTGCATATATGATCGGACTTTCTACAACAAATGTAGACGAAAGTACAAGAATACAAGATGCACAAACCATGGCGTTTGTAGTACTAGCATTTTCAGAATTAACACATGTGTTTAATATAAGAAATAACAAAGAATCAATATTTAAAACTGGAATAGGAGGAAATAAGTATTTACTATTTGCAACTTTAATTTCTGCAATGTTAATGCTTGTGATCTTGTTTATTCCTGCTTTAAGAGATATATTTGGTATAGCTATGCTACCAAAAGAAAATATTTTAGAAGTAATTATTTTAAGTTTGGCACCAATAGCGATTGTAGAAATATTTAAATTGCTAAAAATAAATACCAGTAAGGACGAAGAATAGATGGAGGAATAAACCGTGTATATATATATGGGAGAAGATAAAAAGTTAAATTATAAAAAGGTAATATTAGTAGTAGCAATTATAATTTTTGCTGTTGCTTGCATATATATAGGAATTATATTGCCAGAAATTACCGACCAGACAAAGGAAAATCAGAATAATCAAGAACAAGGAGAACAAAACTCAAATCGTGACGAAAATGCTATACAGGTTATATTAGACAACAAAGACAAAGGCGAAACACCAGTACGAGAAGAGAAAAAAACTTATCCAGTAATTGATGCCGAAGGAATAGAAAGAGTTAAAAATATATATCATTCAGATTATAAAAGAGTTTTTTTAACATTTGATGATGGACCATCTACAACAGTTACACCAGAGATTTTACGAATTCTAGACGAATACAATGTAAAAGCAACATTTTTCGTATTAGGAAGTAGAGCAGAGCTAAATTCAGATTTATTAAAAGAAGAATATAATAAAGGGCACTATATTGCAAATCATGGATATTCCCATAAATATAGCAGTATATATGCTTCTGTTGATAATGTTTTAGAGGAGTATAGAAATACAGAAAATATAATAAGAAATGCACTAGAATTGCCAGAATATTATTCCAATGTGTTTAGGTTTCCAGGAGGATTGCCAGGAGGAAAATCTGCCAACTTGAAGAAAGAAGCGGCAGCTATGTTAGAAAAAAACAATGTAGCACATCTAGACTGGAACTGCCTAAGTCGAGATGCAGAAGGAAGTTTCGATAAAGATACCTTAGTGCAAAATGTAATAAATACATCACAAGATAAAAACAGCGTAGTAGTGCTAATGCATGATGCTGGCAATAAAAAAACAACATATGAAGCATTACCAGAGATTATAGAGTATTTTAAAAATAACGGATATGTATTTGAAAATTTATATAATATACTTGATGGTCAGTAATATTGCAAAATGTAAAATTGTAATATATAATATGATAAAATAATTTGGAATAAGAGGGATTATTATGAAACTAAATAAATTTGAGAAATTTACAGATTTAAAAGACATGTTAAATAAGTCGGTAGAAAAATTTGGAGAAAAGCCTGCTTATATATTTAAAACTGCTACACCAGGAGAGTTTACTACAATTTCATATAATGAATTAAAAGAAAAAGTTGATGCCTTGGGTTCTATGTTAATTGAAATGGGACTTAAAGATAAGAAAATAGCTGTAATTTCAGAAAATAGGTATGAATGGAATGTTGCATATTTAGCTGCTGTTTGTGGTGTTGGTGTTATTGTTCCATTAGATAAAGCATTACCTGCAAATGAGATAGAAAGTTTAATAGTCCGCTCAGGTGTTGAAGCTATCTTTTATTCAAACCATTATGATGATATTATGAAAGATATAAAATCAAGAAATACAACAGATTTAAGATATTATATATCAATGGATTTAGAAGAAAAACAAGATGGAGTTTTATCTCAAAAAGAGCTTATTGAAAAAGGTAAGAAATTATTAGAAGAGGGAAATAGAAAATTTTTAGATGCTGAAATTGATGCAGAAAAAATGGGTATTATGCTATTTACATCAGGAACTACATCAAAATCAAAAGCAGTAATGTTATCACACAAAAATATATGCACCAATTTAATGGATATAGCTGCTGTTATAAAATTAACAGAAGAAGATACAATGTTATCATTTTTACCATTACACCACACATTTGAATGTACAGTTGGATTTTTATACCCTATTTCAAAAGGCTGTAAAATTGCCTTTTGTAGTGGAATAAGACATATTGCGGACGACATCAGAGATTACAAAGTTTCAGCTATGATTTCTGTACCTGCTTTATATGAAGCAATGTATAGAAAAGTAATGAAATCAATAGAGAAAAAAGGCAAACTAGAAATGGTGGAAAAAGGAATGAAAATTAGCAATGTCTTAATGAAATTCGGAGTGGATATGAGAAGAAAAATATTCAGCGAAATTCATGATTCTTTTGGAGGAAAGTTAAGACTATTTGTTAATGGTGCAGCTGCATTAGATCCAGAAGTAGAAAAAGGATTTAATGATTTAGGAATAAGAACATTACAAGGATATGGACTAACAGAAACATCACCAGTTGTTGCAGCTGAAAACGATTTTAAAATAAGAATAGGTTCAATAGGAAAAGTATTACCAAGCCTAAAAGTAAAAATAATAAACAAAGACAAAGATGGGGTTGGAGAAATAATAGTAAAAGGTCCATCAGTAATGCTTGGATATTACAATAATGAAGAAGCTAACAAAGAATCTTTAAAAGATGGATGGTTCTATACAGGGGACCTAGGATATTTTGATAAAGATAATTTCTTATACATATCTGGAAGATGCAAAAGTGTAATAGTACTAAAAAACGGAAAAAACATTTTCCCAGAAGAAATGGAAACATTGGTAAATAGAATAGATGGAGTAAAAGAATCTATGATATATGGAAAACCAGAAGAAGGCAATGAAGATGATGTGAAAATATGTGTAAAAATAGTTTATGACAAAGAAATAATGAAAGAAACACATGGGCTAGAAGACGAAGAAAAAATAAAAGAATACATGTGGCAAAAAGTAAAAGAGATAAACAAAACAATGCCAACTTACAAATACATAAAAGAAGTAATAGTAACAGACGAAGAATTAATAAAAACAACAACACAAAAAATAAAAAGACACGAAGAATTAAAAAAGATTTTGAATTAAGAATGTGGGAAATAACTATTGTTTGAAGTAATAATAGTTATTTTTTATTAAAAGAGTGGCAAAAATGCTCTACGGAAGTCCAATGTACAGGCCTTTGAACTGACACTATAAGAATATCTTGTAAAAAACAAAAAAAACTTGTCAAAAACACTTGACTTATGTCATTATTTTGTAATAGAATTGTAATCAAATAGATAAATTAAATTTATTAAATCCTATTGTGATTTTCCGTAAATAATTGTATAATATTATCAAGGAAAAAATCATGTAACTGAGGATAAAGGAGGGCAGGTTTACAATGTCATTATTTTATAGACCAGGCATAGTAAACGTAAGAATGGTAATTACGGAAGAAAAGATTTTATCAAATATAGATAAAGTCCAAAAAATAATAAATCCAAATAGTAAAAAGCAAATAATACAATTGGATGAAGATACATATTTTAAAGATTTAATAGAATCTATAAAAATGTACTTAATTGAATATCCAAAAAAGAAAAACTTTCCAAAGAGTGTATACAAAGCAGCTTATGGATTAGTAGAATATGCAACAAATCAATTTGAAGAAAATACAAAACAAATAGAGGATTTAATAAGACAAAGAGAAAAAAATATTGGTTTAGCATCTGAACTAAGAGAAGTTTTAGCAGTAGTAGAAGAAAAAGACAAAGACTGGAAAGATAGAATAAATGAAGTATCAGACGATTTTCCAGAAGATATAATAGATACACTTTCTTTAATCGGAAGATGTAGAACAAAGAAATCTGAAAACTATCAAGATGCTATAAAACTTGTTAATGCAAGAATTGCAAACCTAGAATCTAATTTACATATAGAAATAGATATGGAAAGAATAGAGGATAGATCAAAAGCATTAAGCTATATAGGAATAGAAATAGCAGAAGCATTAAAAGGAATACCAACACCAATCGATGACGAACCAGAGAAAGTTGAAACACCAGTAGAAGTTGATACAGATAACTACATAGCAGAAACAAGAGTTGAAGTAAAACCAACACTATGGGAAAGAATAAAACAAAGCAAAATAGGAAAAGCAGTATCTTGCTTATTCAAGATAAGAATAAGAATAGATATGTCAAATGCCTTGCCAGAGGGTAGAGGAGAACATTAGGTATTGATTCATAGGGGACACATCTTGTTGAGTGTGAATTTCTTTTTAGCTTAGGAAGTTGTGAGATAACTTTTGGAAAGGGAGAAATTGATGCTACGCAAGTAACAATTACAAGTAGTAATTGCATTTTTATAGTGCCACAAAAATTAGCAAAAAACAGGCTATGGGAACATAGCTTGTTTTTTTGCTCTACAAAAAGTTGCAAATTGTGCTAAAAAGATTGAAAATATGTAGTTTATGTGATATTATTTAAAGAACTAAAAAATATAGGAGAAAACTATGGGAAAAGATGAGAATAGAAAATTAAAAATAAATACGGTTAAGTTTGTACGAAATATTATTATTGCTGTTGTGGCACTAATAATTGCGGCTGCGATATTTATAATTGCACCAAATTACACAAAAGATCAAGATGATGGAAAAACTCATTTGATTATAAATAATAAAAACTTAACAAGTAATGATAGATTAAGCAATGATTTAGTTGTTGAAAATGGTATTGTGTATTTATCAAAAGAAGATATAACTAGATTTTTTGATAAATATTTGTATTATGAGAAACAATATAATAAGTATATTACAACTACAAGCACAAAAGTAGCTTCAATTACGGTTGGTGAATACAAAATTGAAGTTAATGGGGTTAGTACACCGATTGCTGGAACTGTAATTGAAAAAAATGGAACAGTGTATTTACCTTTTTCAGAAATGAAGGATATATATAATGTAGATGTACAAAATATAGAAGAAACTAATATAGTGCTAATTGATTCCTTAGATAGAGAGCAAACAAAGGCAGAGGTTACTAAGAATTTGAGCATAAAGCTAAAAGCTAAAACTTTATCTAGAACTCTTGAAAAAATAAAAAAAGGAGACCAAGTTGTAGTAATATCTAAATTGCAAAGTGGATGGTCAAAAGTAAGAACTGTTGATGGAATAATTGGTTATGTAAAAACAGATAAATTGCAAAATGAAACAAAAGTTAGAGAAAATATGGAAGAAGAAAAACAAATTTCTGGTGAAAAAATAAGTATTGTATGGGATTATTATTCAGAGAGCAGAGTAGCTCCAACTAGAACTGGAACAACTATAAAAGGAGTAAATGTTGTTGCACCATCATTCTTTGTTCTTAAAAAACTAGGAAATGGAGAGATTATAGATAAAGCACAAGATGCTGGTAAAAAGTATATTGAATGGGCAAAAGGGAATAATTATAAAGTATGGGCAATGTTTAGCAATGACTCTATGATAGAAACTACGAGCGAAATTTTAAATGATTATAAAACAAGACAGCAAACAATTGAAAATATAGTAAATTTAGCTGTTAAATATGGAGTAGATGGAATTAACTTAGATTTTGAAAACATTTATAAAGAAGATAAAGATATGTTTACAAGATTTGTTGTTGAATTATATCCAAGATTAAAAGATTTAGGAATGACTTTAACAGTAGATGTGACTGCACCAGATGGTGGGGACAATTGGTCTTTGTGTTATGATAGAGATGCCTTAGCTGATAATGCAGATTATTTAGTATTTATGGCATATGACCAGAATAATGCAAATAGCATAAAAGCTGGAACTGTTGCTGGATATGGCTGGGTAAAAGCTAATGTAAACAAATTCCTAGGTCAAGAAGCTGTAAGTAATGAAAAACTAATATTAGCAATACCATTCTACACAAGAGTTTGGACAGAAAATTCGAATGGAGAACTTATAAAATCAAGTATTGTTAATATGAAAGATGTAAATACCCTGATTGCTGGAAAAGGAGAAACTACCTGGGATACTACAACAAGACAAAATTATATAGAATACAAACAAGGAAACAATACATGCAAAATATGGATTGAGGATTTAGCTTCAATAAGAGAAAAACTTGGAATAGTAGGAGAAAAAGGATTGGCAGGAGTAGCTTTTTGGGCAAAAGATAGAGAATCAGAAGAAGTTTGGAATTTAGTAAATGAAATTATTTTTAATAACAATAAATAGAAAGGGATAGTGAGGAAAATGCATCAATACAGAACACATAATTGTTCAGAAATTAGATTAGATCATGTAGGACAAGAAATTAAATTAGCTGGATGGGTAGAAACAATAAGAGATTTAGGAGGAGTAATATTCTTAGATTTAAGAGATCAATATGGAATAACCCAAATTGTAGTATCTGGAAATGATGAGCTTGTTGAACAAGCAAAAAGAATACCAACTGAATCTACTGTAAGTATTTTAGGAATAGTAAGAAAAAGAGATGAAGAAACAATAAATAAAAATATTGCAACAGGTGAAGTTGAACTATTTGCAAAAGAAATTGTAATATTAGGAAAAAGATTAAAAAATTTACCTTTTGAAGTAAACACAGACAAAGAAGTAAGAGAAGATTTAAGATTACAATACAGATTTTTAGATTTAAGAAATAATAGATTAAAAGAAAATCTTATATTAAGAGCAAAAGTTCTTCAATATATAAGAAATCAAATGACAGAAAGAGGATTTTTGGAAGTTCAGACTCCTATACTTACAAGCTCATCACCAGAAGGTGCAAGAGATTATCTAGTACCAAGTAGAGTCCATCCAGGTAAATTTTATGCTTTACCACAAGCACCACAACAATTTAAACAATTGTTAATGGTATCTGGAATAGATAAATATTTCCAAATAGCACCTTGTTTTAGAGATGAGGATGCAAGAGCTGATAGAGCACCAGGCGAATTCTATCAATTAGATATGGAAATGGCATTTGCAACACAAGAAGATGTATTTAAGGTAATTGAAGAAGTAATGTACAATTTATTTACAGAATTCTCAAACATAAAAGTAGGAGACCATCCATTCCCAAGAATACCATATAGAGAGGCAATGCTAAAATATGGTTCAGACAAACCAGATTTAAGAAATCCTCTAATAATTCAAGATATTACAAATATATTTGAAAATTTAGAGTTCAAAGCATTTGCCAATAAAACAGTAAGAGTAATTGTTGTTCCAAATGGAGCAGATAATCCAAGAAGCTTCTTTGAAGGAATGACAGATTTTGCAATATCAGAATGTAAAGCAAAAGGATTAGCATGGCTTAAAGTAAATGAAGATAGAACACTTCAAGGACCTATTGCTAAATTCCTAGAAGAAAAAAGAGAAGAAATGCTTACACAAATTGGTGCTAACCCAGGAGATGCAATATTCTTTATAGCAGAGGTTCCTGGAATAGTAGAAAAATTAGCAGGACAAATAAGACAAGAACTAGGAATAAGACTAGATTTATTAGAAAAAGACATATACAGATTCTGTTGGATAGTAGATTTCCCAATGTATGAATTATCAGACGAAGGAAAAATAGATTTCTGCCATAATCCATTCTCAATGCCACAAGGGGGACTTGAAGCATTAAATTCACAAGAACCACTAGATATACTTGCATATCAATATGATATTGTATGTAATGGAATTGAGCTATCATCAGGTGCTGTAAGAAATCATGACCCAGAAATAATGTTAAAAGCATTTGAAATAGCTGGATATGACAAAAAAGTTATAGAAGAAAAATTCCCAGCATTATTTAATGCGTTCCACTATGGAGCACCACCACATGCTGGAATAGCACCAGGATTAGATAGAATTTTAATGATGTTAAAAAATGAAGATAATATAAGAGAAGTAATAGCATTCCCAATGAACAGTAAAGCACAAGATTTACTAATGGGAGCTCCATCAGAAGTAACAGAAAAACAATTAGAAGAAGTTCATATAAAAGTAGTAGAAAAGGAAAAATAAAATGTAATATTTATAGTACGAGCCTCATATAATTATTTAGGAGGCGAGTTACTATAAATATTTGTTATGTAAAAGGAATTGATTACTTGGACGAAATAATTAGTTCTAAAAATCAAAAAATGCCATATATTATAAAATGGCTTATATATGAATATAAAAAGATATTTAAGGTATTTACAATAAAGCCAGTGAGTGGAAATGACGTAATTATAATACCAAGATATAAAAATAATGAAAAAACAGTTAAAATAATTCCAGATTTAGTTAATATTTTATATGATAGAAATTGTGATACAATTGTATTATCAAATTCTTTAAAAAATATAAATGGAGTTAAAGAATGTATTAATAAAGAAAACATAAAAATTTTGGATGGTACATTTTTAAAAGAAAATTTACTACTAGAAATAGTGATATATGTAGCAAATAGTATGAATATTTCTGCAAAAGATGTAGATGTAACAATTTTAGCCAATGATAATAAATTTGATTATATGAAAAATATTATAAATATAGCTGAAAATATTAAGAACATAAAAATTATAACAAATAATGTAGAAAGATTTAAAAATGTTGAACAAAAAATTCAAGAACTACTTGGAATTCTAATAAGAATAACAAACAACAAAAGAAAAGGGTTAGCAAATTCGCAAATAATAATAAATTTAGACTTTCCAGAAGAACTTATAAATAAATATGCTATAAATCCAGAAGCTATAATAGTAAATATAGGACAAAACGTAAAAATAAAGTCAAAAAAATTCAAAGGGATAAATGCAAATAATATTAAAATATCAATGAAAACAAACTATAATACAGAATTTGAACAAAACAAGATATTTAATGATTTTGAAGAAGCCGAATTATATGAGGCTTCTATAAAAAATATGTCTTTTGAAGAAATTAAGAAAAAATTTCAAAAAGATAATGTAAATGTAACTTCTTTAATAGGAAATAATGGAAGTATAAATAAAAAAGAATTTGAAGAAAAATGTAAATTTTATGTAAAATCTATTGACAAAATGTTGATATTAAACTAATTAATTAAATTAATGAATAAAAGTCAAAAAAGGAGAAATTGAAAATGGACGAAAAAGAAATATTATTAACACAAGAAGGGTATGATAATCTAGAAAAAGAACTAGAATATTTAAAAACAGAGAAAAGAGCTGAAATTTCAGAAAGAATAAAAGTAGCACTAGGATTTGGAGATTTATCTGAAAACTCTGAATATGACGAGGCTAAAAATGCACAGGCTGCAAATGAAATAAAAATAGCTGAATTAGAAAACAAAGTAAGATATGCAAGAATAATAGATGAATCTGAAATTGATAACAAAACAGTACAAGTTGGTAACAAAGTAAAAATTTTAGATGAAGAATTTGATGAAGAATTAGAATACACAATAGTAGGTTCAACAGAAGTTGATCTAGCACAAAATAAAATATCAAATGAATCACCAATTGGAGCTGCTTTATTAGGAGCAAAAAAAGGCCAAGAAATAGAAGTTTTAGCACCTGCTGGAACAATAAAATACAAAGTTCTTGAAATATCAAGATAGTTAAAATGCAGTAATTGTAGAGAAAAACACACGAATTTACATAAAACACTTCCATTTTTTTCATAATTATGCTATAATTATATTGTTGTAGAAAAAATAGAAGTGAAAAGGGATGAAGTAAATGGAGAAAAAAGATAAAGTTTTTGTATTTGGACATAAGAATCCAGACACAGATTCTATATGTTCATCAGTCGTAATGGCTAACTTACGTTCAAAATTAGGAGAAGACGTAGAAGCTGTAAGACTTGGAAATTTAAATAAAGAAACAGAATATGCTTTCAAACATTTCAATATTGAACCACCAAGATTATTAGATAAATTAGATGAAGGAAGCAATGTAATATTAGTAGATCACAATGAATTTTCACAAAGTGCAGATGGAATTGAAAAAGCTAATATTAAAATGTTGGTAGATCACCATAGAGTAGCAGATTTCAAAACATCAGAACCAGTATATATGTTCTCTGAACCAGTTGGATGTACAGGAACAATTCTTTATAAATTATACAATATGAATGGAGTAGAAATCGAACCAAAAATGGCTTCACTAATGCTTAGCTCAATTGTATCAGATACATTATTATTCAAATCACCAACATGTACAGAGGACGATAAAAGAGCAGCAGAAGCATTACAAAAAATTGCTAACATAGATGTTAATTCATATGGATTAGAAATGTTAAAAGCAGGAACAGACTTAGATGACTTAACAGAGGAACAATTGATAACACTAGATGCAAAAGAATTTAACTCAGGAGATATAAAATTCAAAATTGCACAAATTAATACTGTAAGCATTCCAGATGTATTAAAAAGACAAGAAAAAATCGAAGAAGCTATAAACAAAAAAGTAAAAGAAGAAAACTTAGATTTATTTGTGTTTGCTATAACAGATATTTTAAACAGCAATTCAGAGTTAATTGCAATAGGAGATAGAACAGATATAGTAGAAAAAACATATAAACTAGAAAACAACAAAGCATTTGCAGAAGGAATTGTTTCAAGAAAGAAACAATTATTACCATTAATAACAGATAATATCTAAATAAAAAAACTTGGATTAACTTCCAAGTTTTTTTATTTAGATACTTTATCGAAGCAAAAGAAAAGTCGATTTTTGTCGAACGATTTATGTAAAATTTGTCTCACAGAAGTTGACTTGCCTGAATTTTATATGTTACAATATTTATGTAGCAAATAAATATTAGGAGGTGAAATCATGAAAGAAGACAAAATGCTAGAAATAATGCTAGAAAACCAAGCAACAACAATTACTATTTTAAAAGAAGTTCAAAAGCTTCAAAGTGGACTAAATAAAGCAAATGAAGCAATCAAAGAATTAAACGTAAAAGTAGAAGCGAATACAGAAGCAATTGAAGTATTAAACGCAAAAGTAGAGGCGAATACAGAAGCAATTGAAGTATTAAACGCAAAAGTAGAAGCAAATACAAAAGCTATTGCAGAAAATACGAAGAATATTGCAGAAAATACTAAGGAAATAGTTAAGTTAAATGGTAGAGTTGATAAACTTGAAGGAACTGTTAACCAAATGAGAAAAGAGACTAAACAAGATTTATTAACATTAAAACAATACATTGATGTTGTTGCCAAACGAGTGGAAAATGTCGAAAGATATAGAGCTGTCTAAATCTTGACAGTATTCCCAAGAAAAGAAAGTAGCAAATATCTAAGAAATTATGAAAATATATTTTTAGATATTTGCTACTTTTCTTTTAATATTAGTCATTTATTTATAAATGCAAGCATATAATATAAAATGGATTGTGAAATCTATGTGAAAATTTGAAAAATAGTATTGACTTTTATATAAAAAGGGTATAAATTATTAGCAGTTAAACAAATAGAGTGCTAATAATTAGAAGGAGGAATATATATGATAAAACCATTAGGAAGTAGAATTTTAATTAAAATGATAGAAAGTGAGGAGACCACAAAAAGTGGAATAATTTTAGCATCAGCCGCAAAAGAAAGACCACAAATTGCCGAAGTATTAGAAGTTGGACCAGGAGAAATTGTAGACGGAAAGCAAGAAGAAATGAAACTAAAAAAAGGCGATAAAGTAATTGTAAATAAATATTCTGGAACAGAAATCAAATATGAAGGCGAAGATTTAATTATTGTAAAACAAAGTGATGTACTTGCATTAGTTGATTAGATAAGTAAAAAAGAAAATTTAGGAGGTAAATAAATTATGGCAAAAGATATTAAATATGGAGAAGAAGCAAGAAAGGCTTTACTAGAAGGAGTTAATAAATTAGCAGATACCGTAAAGGTAACAATAGGACCAAAAGGAAGAAATGTAGTTCTAGATAAAAATTTTGGAGCACCACTTATCACCAATGATGGTGTAACAATAGCAAAAGAGATTGAACTAGAAGATTCATATGAAAATGTAGGAGCTCGTTTAGTAAAAGAAGTTTCTACAAAAACAAATGATGTAGCAGGAGATGGAACTACAACAGCAACACTTCTAGCACAAGCTATAATAAGAGAAGGTGTAAAAAATGTTGCAGCAGGAGGAGATCCAATGGCAATAAAAAGAGGAATGGATAAAGCAGTAGACGAAGCTGTAAAAGGATTAAAAGAAATTAGTTCTGGAATAAACGGAAAAGAAGACATAGCAAGAGTTGCAAGCATATCTGCTAACAACAAAAAAATAGGAGATTTAATTGCAGAAGCAATGGAAAAAGTATCAAAAGATGGAGTAATAACAATTGAAGAATCAAAAACAGCTCAAACAGAACTAGAAGTAGTAGAAGGAATGCAATTTGATAAAGGTTACATATCTCCATATATGGTAACAGACACAGAAAAAATGGAAGCTGTTATGGATAATCCATATATATTGATAACAGATAAAAAAATAAGCAATATTCAAGAAATATTGCCAATACTTGAAAGCTTAATGCAAGCATCTGGCAAATTAGTAATAATTGCAGACGATATAGAAGGAGAAGCATTATCTACATTGATACTAAACAAATTAAGAGGTGTATTAAATGTAGTTGCTGTAAAAGCACCAGGATTTGGAGATAAGAGAAAAGAAATGTTACAAGATATAGCAATCTTAACTGGTGGAGAAGTTATTACAAGTGATTTAGGATTAGAACTAAAAGATACACAAATAGAACAACTAGGAAGAGCAAGACAAGTAAAAATTCAAAAAGAATCAACAATTATTGTTGACGGAGCAGGAGAAAAAGAAAAAATAGCATCAAGAGTAAAACAAATAAGAGCTGCTATAAATGAAACAACAAGTGATTTTGACAAAGAAAACCTACAAGAAAGATTAGCTAAATTAGCTGGTGGAGTAGCTGTAATTGGTGTTGGAGCTGCAACAGAAGTTGAAATGAAAGAAATGAAACTAAGAATAGAAGATGCTCTATCTGCAACAAAAGCAGCAGTAGAAGAAGGAATAGTAGCCGGTGGTGGAACAGCATATGTAAATGTATTACCAAGACTAGAAAAATTGCTAGACGAAGTAAAAGAAGACGAAAAACTAGGTGTAAAAATAATACTAAAAGCCCTAGAAGAACCAGTAAAACAAATAGCAACAAATGCCGGATTAGAAGGTTCAGTAATACTAGAAAAAGTAAAATCAAGTGCCCCAGGCTTTGGATTTGATGCCCTAAACGAACAATATGTAGACATGAAAAAAGCCGGAATAGTAGACCCAATGAAAGTAACCAGAAGCGCACTTCAAAATGCAGCCAGTGTAGCCTCAATGGTACTAACAACTGAAAGCGTAGTAACAACCAAACCCGAAAAAAACTGCAACTGCTCACACGAAGGAGCCATGGGAACCGGCGGAATGGAAGGAATGTACTAGAATTTAGGAATACCTTATTGTCATATATATAAATAAAAAGTAGATATAGTTTTTAAAATTTGTTTTAATTTTAAAAATTGTATTTACTTTTTTTATATGTAATGATATTATGAGGTAGGAAAAGTGGAAAAAATAAAAATACGAAGGGGAGGAAGATAGAGAAATGAATGAGAAAAAAGAAATAAGAATTAGTTTTGGAACAGCTGTTGTTTGGATTATTGCAATAGCACTGATAGGATTGATGGCTGGTGTGATATTTTATTTGAAGATGGAAAATACAAATATCGCAAAAGATAATGAGGTGAAACAGATTGATAAAAATACGGTTACAGAGGTGGCTGAGAATAATAAACAGGCATTTAAGTATGCTCTTAATGGAAATTCGTTAGAAGATTTTGATATAAGATTTTTGCAACTAGAAAATACAAAAGAAAATAAAATATATAGTCCACTTTCTATAAAATATGCTTTGGCTATGTTAAATGAAGGAGCAGAAGGAGAAACAAAAACACAAATATCAAGCCTAATTGGAGATTATAAAGCCAAAAAATATATAAATAGTGCAAATATGTCATTTGCAAATGCTTTATTCATAAGAGATACATACAAAAATTCAATTAAAGAAAGCTATATCAACAATTTAAAAACAAAATACAATGCAGATGTAAAATATGATTCATTCACATCTGCCCAAGGAATAAATTCATGGACCAGAGAAAAAACACTAGGACTTATCGATAGCATAATAGACGACGAAAACGTAAATGATTTAAGTTTCGCACTTGTAAATGCATTGGGAATAGACATGGAATGGCAAAACAAATTCTTAGAACCAATAGATTTTGGAACTGAATATATGCATGAAAAACATAGTTGGGAATCACCATATGAGTTATTTTCAAATAATTTTAAAAATGTAAAAAATGAAATATCTGGAATGGGAATAGTTGCATCCATAAATAATTATGATATTGTTAATACATTAGGAGAAGATAATATTAGACAAACTATTCAAATTGAAGTTAGAAAATATTTGGAAGAATATCCTAGTGAAGCACAATATTATTTAGAAGTAGAAGGATATAAAGATCTTGAAACTGTTGCAAATGATATAGTTGATGGATATATCCAAACAATAAATTCAAATTACAAAAAAATATATAAGAATACTGATTTTTGTTTTTATAATGACGAAAAAGTAAAAGCATTTGCTAAGGATTTAAAAGAGTATAATGGAACAACATTGCAATATATAGCAATAATGCCAGAAGAAGATTTAGATAAATATATAAACAATATTACTGCAAAAGATATAAATAAAATTATAGGAAACTTAAAAGAAATAAAAAATCAAAATTTTAAAGAAGGTGTTATTACACAGATTTTAGGATATATTCCTAAATTCAAATTTGATTATGATTTAGATTTGATAAAAGACTTAAATACTATGGGAGTTAAGGATATATTTGACCCAAATAAAGCAAATTTAAAAGGAATGACAAATGAGGGAAATACATATATAAGTGAAGCAAAACATAAAGCAAATATTGAGTTTACACAAGATGGAATAAAAGCAGGTGCTGTCACATATGGAGGAGGTAGAGGCGCAGGAGGATTTGAATATTTATATGATGTTCCCGTAGAAGAAATCAATTTAACATTTGACAAACCATATTTATTTATAATAAGAGATAAAGAAACAGGCGAAGTATGGTTTACAGGAACTGTTTATGAACCTTTATCAGTAGAGGATGAACCTATGGCAGAAGAATATAAAACTAATTATGGAAATGAACTTACTAAATATTCAGATTTTTTAAAATCAGCAAAATGGGATGAAAACTAATATAAAAAGTACATAGTATAAAAAAATAACCACTCGTAAAAAACAGTGGTTATTTTTTTGATTAATTATTTATCTTCCTTATTCTTCTTTTTTACAACTTCGCTCATTGCGCCTAGGCTGCTTAGGGCTGCTGTGGCTTCGAATGGGATGAATACTTTGTTGGCATCTCCTTTGGCAACTTCTTCTAGGGCTTCTAGTGATTTTAGTTGTACTAGTTTGTCATCTGGATTTGCTTTCTTTATTGCATCATATACCATTTGAACTTCTTTTGCTTTTGCTTCTGCAACTCTTTCGATGGCTGCGGCTTCACCGGCAGCTCTTCTTATTTGGGCTTCTTTTTCAGCTTCTGCATCTAGTATTGCAGCTTCTTTACGGCCTTCTGCAATGGTGATTGCAGATTGTCTTTCAGCTTCTGCTTGTAAAATCATAGCTCTTTTATTTCTTTCTGCATTCATTTGTTTTTCCATTGCGTCACGAATATCAGCAGGAGGGTTAATGTCTTTTATTTCAACACGGTCAATTTTACATCCCCATCTGTCTGTTGCTTCGTCAAGAATTGCTCTTAATTTTTGGTTTATAGCATCTCTTGAACTAAATGTTTCGTCTAAGTCCATTTTACCAACAATATCACGAATTGTTGTAATTGCTAAGTATTCAATACCTTTTTTCAAAGATTGAATTTCATATACAGCCTTTGCTGGGTCTGTAATTTGATAGAATACAACAGTATCAATTGTTATAGTAACATTATCCTTTGTAATTACCCCTTGTGGTGGGATATCCATTGTTTGTTGTTTTAAACTTACAACTGAACGTACATGGTCAAAGAAAGGAACTATAATAGTAAGACCTGCATCAGCTATTTTATGGAACTTACCTAATCTTTCTATAATGTAAACCTCAGCTTGTTTAACAACTTTAATAGATTTAAATGCTATTACTAATATGAAAATAAGTAATAAAATTAAAAACCACATAATATACCTCCTAAAATATATAATTAAATTTTGAAAACTAATCTAGTTTGAGGTTGCTAAGTTTTTTGCTGGTTTTACAATTAACTTAACACCATCGATTTTTACAACTTCAATTTCTGAATCTTCTGGAATTGAAGAACCATCTTCGCTTATTGCACTCCAAATTTCTTCTGCAACTTTAACTTGACCAAATGAAGAAGTTGGGCCATTTATCTCTTTTGTTACAATGCCTTTTTTTCCGATTAAAGAAAAAGCGTTTGTTGCAACTGTGTCTTTATTTTTGTTTATGTATTTATCAACAAATGGTTTTGTAAATAGTAAAAGTAGGGCAGATGCTATAACGAATACGGCTGTTTGAACTAATATACTGTCTACAAATAAACTTACTATCATTGCGATAATTGCTGCAATACCTAGCCAAAAGATAAGAAATCCGACTGTAAAAATTTCTCCTATTAAGAAAATACCAGCTGCAATTAACCAAAATTGCCACATTGCCATAATATTCTCCTTTTCCGACAAAATGTCTTAAATTAATTATCATACACTATTATTATACTATAAATTTCACGAAAATAAAAGGTTTTTTGGTAATTATGTGTAAAAAGACTTTCGCTTTATGTAAATCTATGGTATAATGTTTATGTTTTCAATTTATATTTATTTAATTGAGGTGTTTTTTATGCACGAGGAGGAATTACAAATGCAATATGCAGAAACACGGTTTTTTCAATTAGTAAGGGAATCTTATAAAGGTTTGCTTTATTGGAAGAAAAAAGAGGTAGAGCTTAAACAAAAATTAGGTTTGTATCTTGAATCGCTAAAAGAAATTTATTTAGACGATAAAGAGAAAATGGCTAAAATTAAGACCATTGAAAAAGGTGTGGATAATTTTTATATGCCTGCAAGGTGGAGAGGCGTGATGAATTCTATTGAACACGATTTAAGTAAGTGCAAGACTTCTGAAAATGATTTAAGGTATGTTTTGAAAATGATAGATCCAAATTTGAAATTGGAGGATACATATCTTTATAAATTAAGTAAAGAAGCTGATTTTGCACAAGCTTATTTTGAGAATCTGGCTAAGCTTGCAGGGTATATGTTGAAGGCTATTCAAGAAAGTGGAGAAAAATTGTCTAAAAATAGATGTGATATAAAATTATTGATTGTTTTATATTTCTATTTTAGATTTACTCCGGCTTGGTTTGGTGACGAAATTTATGCTAAGCAGGTGGGGGTAATTGAAAATATTACTTTTCCTAAGGCTAAAATTTATGAGGAGTTTTTGGAGGTGTTTGATGCTGAGAAGAATTCTTCGGATTACTGGCTTAATGAGGAGCAGTTTGATAAGGAGTTTGGAAGGCAACATTATGAGAACTCGTTGATGAATAAGTTTTGGCAGAGAATTTGCGAATATGTGGTTAGGCAGAACAAAATTTAATGTACTCAATTAAATAGTGAAAAAGGCTCAAAAATGAGCCTTTTTTGCATGTGGAAAATTAGAAATAGGGAAGAATTAGTGGCAATGTTACCGACGCAAATAGCTAATATAAAAAAATAAAATTTAATGGCGACAGCCCATTGAGGCGGGGGAATACCCGTAAGCATGGAGCCATTAAATTTTATTTTTTTATATTAGCTATTTGCGTCTAGTTTGGTGCTGAGTCTATAGTTTTTTAGTATTTCGATTTAGATATATTTTTCTATTTCTTGCCAAACCTTGTCTGAGTAGATTTTGCGGTCGGATGAGAAGGGTAGAAACAGGATGTCTTTTAGTGGGTTTAGTTGGTTTTGCATTTGTTGAATTCTGGCTTCTACTTTGGTTATTGCTATTTTGTCGGCTTTGCCACATAGGACTAGGCATGGTAGGTTGTTTTTTATTATGAAGTTGTACATCATTTTGTCGTTGGCACTTGGGTCGTGTCTTATGTCGATTAGGAATATTATTAGGCTGATGTTTTGACGCTTGGTTAGATATTCTTCTATGAAGTTGCCAACTTTGATTTGTTCTTGTTTGGACATTTTGCTGTATCCGTAACCGTGGTAGGTCTACAAAGTAGAATATGTCGTCTATGTTGTAAAAATTAAGTTGTCTTGTTTTGCCGAGGTTCGCTACTTGTGCGGGCTAGGCTTTTGCGGTTTATCATTGTGTTTACAAAAGAGGATTTGCCTACATTTGATTTGCCTACTAATACGATTTCTGGTAAGTTGCCAGTAGGGTATTGTTTGGGGCTGACTGCTGATATTTCAAATTTTGGATTTTTTACTAACATAATTATTTCCTTTCAATTTTGGTTAAACCATTCATATATGGAACTAAAACTTCTGGAATTGTGATACTTCCATCTTCGTTTTGGTAATTTTCTAATATTGCTGCAACTGTTCTTCCAATTGCAAGTCCTGAGCCGTTTAGTGTGTGTACATATTCAGATTTTGAGTTACTGTTTTCTTTGTAACGAATATTTGCACGTCTTGCTTGAAAGTCTGTCATATTACTGCAAGAAGATATTTCTTTGTATGCATTATAAGAAGGTAACCATACTTCTATATCGTAAGTACAAGCAGAAGAAAAGCCGATGTCTCCTGTGCAAAGTTCTATAACTCTGTATGGAAGTCCTAATTTTTGTAGAACTTCTTCTGCATTGTTTGTTAATTTTTCTAATTCTTCATAAGATGTTTCTGGTTTTGAGAATTTTACCATTTCAACTTTGTTGAATTGATGTTGTCTAATAATTCCACGTGTATCACGTCCTGCTGCACCTGCTTCTGATCTGAAACATGGGGTATAGGCTGTGTAGTAAATTGGAAGTTTGGCTCCATCTATTATTTCACCTGCAAATAGGTTTGTAACAGGTACTTCGGCTGTTGGAATCAAGTAATAGTCTGTGTCTTTTACTTTGAATAAGTCTTCTTCGAATTTTGGAAGTTGACCTGTTCCAAACATTGTTTTTGCATTTACCATAACTGGTGTAAATACTTCTGTATAGCCTTGTTCTTGTGTATGTAAATCAAGCATAAAGTTAATAAGTGCACGCTCTAATCTAGCACCAGCGCCTTTGTATACAGTAAATCTGCTACCTGTTATTTTAGTTGCTCTATCAAAGTCTAGAATGTCTAAGTCTGTTGCTAAGTCCCAATGTGGTTTTGCTTCAAAACCGAATGTTCTTGGTGTATTCCATTTTCTTAATTCTCTGTTTTCTGTTTCGTCTTTACCTGTTTTTATACTATCACGAGGAATATTTGGAACTGCTGCAAGTGTAGTGAATATTTTGTTGTCTAAATCTTTTATTTGAACATCTAATTCGTCAATTTCGTTTCCAATGTGAGAAACTTCTGCCATAACAGAAGAAATATCTCCACCTTGTGATTTTATTTTTCCAATTTCCTTTGATTTTTGATTTCTAAAATTTTTAAGTTCGTCTACTTTAAGAGTTAAAGATCTTTTTTCTTCATCCATTTTTTTTATATCTCTTAAAATACTAAAATCCTTGCCACGTCTTTCTAATTTGGCTATAACACTATCTACATCTTCTCTAATAAGTTTTATATCTAACATAATAATCTCTCCTAATTTATATAATTTTTTTCTATATCATTTACTAATTCAAATCTATGTTTTTGACCTGTTATATTATCTGGTCTTTCAGGGATTTCTTCTAAAAACATTTTTTCTGGTCTAATCCAAATCGAGCGACCATCTTCTCTGTTGTATAAAGGTTTATAAACAACAAATCTTTCTTTTGTTTCCGAATCATAAGCTATATTTTCAACAAAATAATAATTTCCTTTAAAATGTCTGTAAACTCTACTAATTTCTACTTTATCCATAATTTGCCTCCTCGCTATTTAACTTATTATTCCAAATACTTAAATTTCCTATACATTTTACTATAAACATATGAAAAAATCAAGAATAATGTGGTAAATACTTACATATAATAGTAATAATATATTTATACAAAGATGGGGGATTTTATGGAAGAAGTATATAAAAAAGAGAAAAAAATAAAAGAGAAAACTGAAAATGAATTACAAACAGAACTTATAAAGTCTATTATAGAGGCAAAAAAACAGCTAAATTTAGCAAGCAAAAACTTTGAGTATGCAGATGGGGAATTAATTGATTATTATGTTTATCAAATAAAGGCAACTAGGTCTAAGTTAGATTATTTAGTAAAAAAAGCGAAAAGCAAGAAAATAGAGATAGATATGATTAGTGAAATGCGAATTAGATTAGACGAAAATGAGGCAATATAGAATATTTGTCCAAGAATTATCATAATAATTATTTAAGAGGTGATTATTCTTGGAACAAGGTACATTATTGGCGTACTTAGCAGGAATTGTAGTTACGTTTTTGATTTGTAAAATATTTATAGTACCATTAAAGGCGATTTTCAAAATTTTATTAAATTCAATAATGGGTGGAGTTTTAATATTTTTGATAAACTTAGTAGGAGCAACTTGGAATTTTCATATTGGACTAAATATAGCCACAGCAGTATTCGTGGGACTACTAGGAATACCTGGAAGTGTGGTGCTTATTATGATTAAATTACTGATGGGATAAAGTGAGAAATATAGAAAAATTTGATATAAGCCTTGCCGTACATAAAAATAAATGGTATAATAATTATGTCAAGTTCTGATACATTTTAGGAAAGCCTTTGCTTAATAACAAAGGCAACAACGAAAGGGGTTTTGACTTATGAAAAAAGAATTTATCCTTGGACTTGAAGAGTGCTTAACTGCGGAAAACATTACATTGTCTTTTGATGGAGATAATGATGTAACAATTCCGATGGCGGTGCTGGAACTTCTCTTTGTATATAAAGGGGAAGAAGAAAAGAAAGTCCTTGCATCTAAGCTTGTGGATTACATTAAAAGTTTTCCATATGACAGACTTTCAACAAATGGTTGCAAGCAGAAAAATGGTAGTATACTTCGGGTTTGTGAAAATGGTAGTATAAGTGGTATTCTGAAAGGAAAGGCTAATATTTCCAACATTACTCGTCGTATCTTCCAGCTTTGTTTTGACAGAGCAAAAGCCGCAAAAGGAAGTGAAGTTATTTTAATTTCGCAAAGCCCAGCAATTGGTATTCAGGCAGCAACATTGCACATTAAGTGTCAGCCGTTAAAAGAGAGAATTTTTCCTCCACTTGCTGAACAGTATAGCGGAAGGTATGAGGGATATACTTCTCAAACTGAAATGGACAAATTTTTCCAAGATGGATTTATTTCAAAGGAAAGTGTCCTTGGGTATGAAAGTGTTGACTGGCAGGAAAATATGTTTGTTCAGTTAACATCCGAGAAGAATAATTCTTTGATTGGCAGATATACTGGTGGAAGAATTGTTAAACTGCAATACCAACAAGCTACTTCTTTTAAACCTAAGAATAATGAGCAAAGGTATTTGCTTGAAGCCTTAGAGGCTCCACCTGAACAGGTTCCTTTGGTTATTGTTAAGGGTGAAGCGGGAACTGGTAAAACCTATGGTTCTTTGTCTGTTGCTTTAAACCATTTAGCGGGATATAGCGACGATAAGACATATGTGCAAATTCTTGTGGCTGCACCTACTGTAACTATTGATGAGGATTTAGGCTATTTGCCTGGTGAAATCAATGATAAAGTAGGTCCGTATCTTGGTGGTGTTAAGGACAACCTCACGATGTATTTTAGAAATCGTAATGAGGAGCTTGATAACCGCAAATTAGAGTTTAATGTTCAAACTTTATTTGAACAGAAACTCATTTCCATTCAGCCTATTGGATTTTTAAGGGGACGTTCTATTCAAAAATCGATGTTTATTATCGACGAATGCCAGAATATCAAACCTAGCATTTTGCGTGATATTGTAACTCGTGTAGGTCTTGGAACTAAACTTGTTTTGTTGGGAGATCCTTCTCAGGTAAATAAACCAGGTTTAAATCCAAGCAAAAACGGTTTGGTGTTTGTTTCGGAAAAATTCAAAGGGAACAGTTTGTGCTACCAAGTAACGCTTAATGCAGACAAATCCTTGCGTAGTGAACTGGCAAAACAGGCAATTAAAGTGCTCTAACCTAAGTAAAATCCCTAAACAAGCTAGCTAATTTTTAGCTAGCTTGTTTACATTTTTACAAACAATATAGTATAATATTGCTATGCGAAAAGGAGAGTTTTTGTTTTAAGTAGAGGTTTTTAGTATGTTTGATATTAAGGAAGAATTAAAAAAATTGCCTGATAAACCAGGTGTTTACATTATGAGAGATAAGGATGATAATATTCTTTATGTTGGTAAAGCTGTGGTTTTGAAGAATAGAGTTAGGCAGTATTTTATGAAGAATAATAAGACTAATAGAATTTTGAAGATGGTGTCTTTGATTGACCATTTTGAGTATATTGTTACTGATAGTGAGGCAGAGGCTTTGATTTTGGAGTGCAATTTGATTAAGCAAAATAGGCCAAAGTTTAATGTGCTTTTGAAAGACGATAAGACATATCCATATATAAAAATTGATGTTAAGTCTGATTATCCGGGGGTTACCACTACAAGAAGAATGATTAATGATGGTGCTAAGTATTTTGGACCTTATGCTAATCCTGGTAGTGCTAAGGAAATGGTTAATTTTATTAGGGAAAAGTTCAAAATTAGGCAATGTAGAAATTTTAAGTTTAATGATAGAGCTTGCCTAAATTATCATATAAAAAGATGCCCTGCTCCTTGTATGGGATACATTACACAAGAAGAGTACAAGAAACAAATTGACGAGATTATTATGCTTTTAGAAGGAAAGACTGATAAAATAATAAAAAAATTAGATGACGATATAAAAGAAAAGGCTGAAAAGCTAGAATTTGAGAAAGCAGCAGAACTTAGAGATAGAAAGCTTGCAATTGAAAGAATTTCCCAAAAGCAAAAAGTTTCTAATATATCTGAAAATGATATTGATGTTATTGGTTTATACAAAAATGAATTATCTGTTTGCATAGAAATATTTTTTGTAAGAAACAGCAAAATGATAGCAAGAGAACATTATTTTTTTGATAATATGAAGCATTTAGAAAATGCAGAAATTTTGTCTGGCTTTATAAAACAATATTATATGAATAGTTTGGCAATTCCACATAAAATAATGTTAAGAGAGACATTGGAAGATGAAGCCGTAATTGAAGAATGGCTAAGTAATATGGCTAAAAGAAAAGTCGAGCTTAAAACACCTCAAAAAGGGGAAAAACTAAGATTTGTAGAAATGGCAGAAAATAATGCCAAGATAACTCTTGAAAACAAAGAAAAAGACAAGACAGAGGTATTGCAAGAATTAAAAGAAAAACTAAATTTAGATAAATTGCCAGAAAAGATAGAGTGTTTTGATATTTCAAATATTTCTGGCGCTTACATGGTTGCTGGAATGTGTGTTATGGAAAAAGGTGTTATTAAACGAAATTTATCAAGAAGGTTTAAAATAAAAACAGTAGAAGGACAAGATGATGTAAAATGCACAGAAGAAGTTATAAGAAGAAGAATAACACATTCATTAAATGGCGATACCAAAGGATTTGGCAGGCTTCCAGATGTTATTTTTGCTGATGGTGGAATTACACAAATTCGAGCTATAAAAAAAGTTTTGGATGAATTGAATGTGGATATTCCAGTATTTGGAATGGTAAAAAACGATAAGCATCAAACCAGAGCTTTAATAAATGATAAGAGAGAAGAAATCCAAATTTCTGAAAAATTGTTCAATTTAATAACTAATTTCCAAGACGAAGTTCATAAAACTGCAATTGAATATCATAGAAAATTAAGAGATAAGGAAATGAAAAAATCTGCATTAGACGATATAGAGGGAATTGGAGAGAAGAAAAAACTAGAACTTTTGAAACATTTTGGAAGTGCGGAAAAAATAAAAGAAGCAGATATAGAAGAAATTGAAAAAGTAAAAGGTATTAATAAAAAATTAGCCGAAAATATAAAGATAGCATTGAATAATTGACAATTAAGGTACAAAAACGTATAATATTAAGGAATTATAAAGAATTTTGACATACGATTATAAGCATAAATGAGTATTTCCCTGAATATAAATAGAAACAAGGGGGAATGCGTTTATGGAGTTAACAAAAGAAAGATTACAATATAGAAGTGTTAAAAAAGAGAATAAATTATGGAAATGGGTAGCTGAAAATCACATATTTAGTGTGGTTATAGTGTTTACAATGCTTTTTAGCATAATAAATATAATGCTAATTATGAATTTCTTCAAAATACTATCCAATTTCTAAAAGGAGTAAAATAGTGAATTTAGCAAATAACTGGAAAGATTACGAAATAATAGATATGGCAAATGGAGAAAAATTGGAGAGATGGGGAGGAATAACTTTAATTAGGCCAGACCCACAAATCATATGGAAAGAAAAAAGTTTCCCTTCAAAATGGAAAAGTGCAAATGCAAGATATGCAAGAAGCAAAACAGGAGGAGGAAACTGGGAATACAAGACAAGAATACCAGATAAATGGAGCATAAAGTATAAAAATTTAGTATTTAATATAAAACCAATGGGATTTAAGCACACAGGACTATTTCCAGAGCAAGCTGTTAATTGGGACTGGATGATAAATAAAATTCAGGAAGAAAAAAGAGATATAAAGGTGCTAAATCTATTTGCATATACAGGAGGCGCAACTGTTGCTTGCCTTTCAGCTGGTGCTTCTGTGTGTCATGTAGATAGCTCAAAAGGAATGGTTCAATGGGCAAAGGAAAATGTAATTTCTTCAAAATTACAGGACAGGCCGGTTAGATATATAATAGATGATGTTGTTAAATTTGTTGAAAGAGAAATTAGAAGAGGCAATACATATGATGCAATAATAATGGACCCTCCTTCATATGGAAGAGGTGCAAAAGGGGAGGTTTGGCAGTTTGAAGAAAATATATCTGATTTAGTAAATTTATGCACAAAAGTATTATCAGATAATCCGCTATTTTTCTTAATAAATTCATATACAACAGGGATTTCACCAGAAGTTTTAAGCAATATTTTGAAAATAAATGTGAAATATAAAGGAAAAATATCAGCAGGAGAAATAGGTTTGCCTATGCAAAATTCAAACCTAGTATTGCCATGTGGAATTTATGGTCGTTGGGAGAAATAAAATGTCAGATTTAAAAGTAATATATGAGGATAATCATATTATTGTAGTAGAAAAGCCAGTAAATGTGCCTTCACAGCAGGACAAAACAAACGACATAGATATGCTTACAATAATAAAGCAATATTTAAAAGAAAAATATAATAAGCCGGGAAATGTCTACTTGGGTCTAATACATAGATTAGATAGACCTGTTGGAGGGGTTATGGTATTTGCTAAAACTTCCAAGGCAGCAGCAAGACTAAGTGAACAGGTGCGAAATAAGGAGTTTAAGAAAAAGTATTTGGCTATTGTTGATGGGAAAATGGAAAATGGAAGCGGAGTATTGGAAGATTATTTGCTAAAAAATGAAAGAACCAATACTAGCAAAGTTGTAGAAGAAGGAACTAAAAATGCAAAATATGCAAATTTAGAATATGAAGTGATTGCATATAATGAAGAAACAGACTTATCATTGGTAAAAGTAACACTTCACACAGGACGTCATCACCAAATAAGACTACAATTTGCAAACTTTCGGTCATGGTTTATACGGAGACCAAAAGTACGGAACCAGAGGAAGGGGCAAACAAATCTGCTTATGGGCATATGAACTAACCATAACACACCCAATAACCAAGGAAGAAATGACATTTACAGCATTACCAAAACAAGAAGGAAGTTGGAAGATATTAGAGTTAGTACAAGCTAGGCATGAAATTTAGAGTTTAGATTTAGAATGAAAGTGTTTTTTATAAAATTCAAAAATAAAGCAAAAAGATGGCTTTTTAAAGGCCATCTTTTTACTTTACAAAAATTGTTTTATAGTTAGTATACACAACCATTCCTGGTTTGGCACCAGATGGCTTTTTTACGTGTTTGATGTAGCAGTAGTCTACTGGGATGTTTGAGGAGTGTTTAGCTTTACTACTTATGGCTGCTATTTTGGCACATTTGTATATTGTGTCGTCGTCTACTGGCTTGCCGGCCGTTTTTAAGATAACATGGCTACCGTGAATATCTTTTGTATGAAACCATAAATCATTGTCATGTGCCGATTTGGTTAAGGCATCATTTTGAACATTGTTTTTTCCGTGCAAATACGTCAAAGCCGTTTATTTTGTATTTTAAAGGTGCATCCTTAGTTTCTTTAATGTTTTTAGCATTTAATTTTTGAGAGTGTATATTAAATTTTTCTATAATTTCCAAATTGATATCTTCCAAAGTTGACAAATCTGTGGCTGAATTTACTGATAAAATTAGATTTTCAATATATTCAAGTTCTAATTCGGTTTCTTTTTTTTGTTTAGATACAACTTGCAAAGTATTTTTTAGTTTATTGTATTTTTTATAAAATCTTTCTGCATTTTTACTAGGAGAAATGTTGGAATCTAGCTTAATTGTAATATTCTCTCCTGTGTAATAATTAAAAACAGTAGCAACTTCTTCGGTTTTACCGTAATCTGTATAAATTTGATGTTAAAAGTTCGCCATATAAATTATATTGATCCATATTCTTACATTCGTCTAATTTGGAATTGATATTTTCAAGTCTTTTACTGTATTTTTTTAGTTCAGTAAGAATAACTTTTAATAAATTATTTCTAAGTGATACAAATTTTTCTTTTTCTTCTTTGTTATAATAAAAATCGTCAATGAAAAAGTTGACTTGCAAATTTTCGGGATTGTCAGAATTTATAATAAAATAATCTTTTTCATTAGAAGAAAGAGTGGCAATATTAGTATCTAAATTGTTTACAATATTTTTTAGATAATTATACAAATTTTCTAAATCTTTTTTGGAAAAATTAATTATGTCTATATTCAAAAATTGGCATATGTTTTGAACAAAAGATTTAGAAAAACCAATAAAAAGATTAGAAAGCTGACTATCAAGAGGATTAGTATCAAGCATAGCTAAAAAGTTTTCAAAAGAAGTACTAGCAAAAGATGCTTTATCAGAACTAGCTTGAATATAGCTTCTTGCTGGCATAAGTTCTCGTGGGGCTTCAAAATGCCTTAAACAGTCGATTATATTATTGTTTTCGTTAAGCAAAATAACATTACTAAAATGTCCCATAATCTCAACAATTAGCTTTTTGTTTATTTTATCATTAAGTTCATTATAAGTCTCCAAAGTAAACTCTACTGTACGTTCTAGGTCATAAGTATTTATTGATAAAATTCTGCTTCCAATTAAATGTTTCCTTAGAAGCATACAGAAATTGGGTGCAACTTGTGGATTGGACTTGGAGTGTGTAGTTAAACAAACTCTACAATTATTTGGATTTGTACAAATGTTTAACGCATAATTTTTTCCATTACAATAAAGCCCTAAAATAATATCATTTTTAGTAGGTTCAAATACTTTATTTATTTTAGCTCCAATTATATTTTTATTTAATTCATTAACAATTGTCTTTGTAATAATTCCATCAAAAGCCATAAGAAATCTCCTTAATTTTAATAATGTATATTTTAACATTTTTTGAAGGCTTATTCAAGCAATCTTGTTTTTTAAAACCAATTATGATAAAATAGCACAAAATAAGTAAGTGAGGGAAAAGAAAACATGGATAACAAACCAGAATTAGTGCAAAAATTAGAAAAAAAATATATGCAAACATATGAGATTACAGATTTAAAAGATATGCTATATAAAGCTAGTGAAAAATTTGAAAAAAAACCAGCATTTAAAGTAAAAAATAAAGATGGAAAAATAGAAGAAATATCATATAAAAAATACAAAACTGATGTAGAAGCATTAGGAACAGCAATGATTAAAGCAAATTTGAAAGATAAAAAAGTGGCAGTAATAGGAAAAAACAGTTATCAATGGTCAGTTGCATATTTAGCTTCTGTAATAATTGGAGTTGTAGTTCCATTAGATAAAGAATTACATATTGACGATATAATAAATTCTTTGAATATTGCTGAATGTGAGGCAATATTTGCAGACGAAAAATACATAAAACAATTGCAAGAGAATTTTGAAAAAATCAATAACAAAAATATATTATTAGTAAATATGGAAAATTCACAAAATAGCTTAGAAAATATGCTAAAAACAGGAAATGAATTATTAGTAAAGGATAATACTGAATTTAAAAATATTAAAGTAAATCCAGATGAAATGAAAATATTATTATTTACATCAGGAACAACAGGAAGTTCAAAAGCCGTATGTTTATCACATAAGAATATTTGTTCAAATATTAGATCTGTTGCAGGAGTAGTAAAGGTAACTCCAAAAACACGAGTATTATCAATACTTCCAATACATCATACATATGAATGTACACTGGGATTTTTGCTAGTTATATATTCAGGAGGATGTATAGCACATTGCGAAGGACTAAGATACATTTTACAAAATATGCAAGAATACAAGCCAACACTAATATTATGTGTACCATTGTTACTTGATAATATGTACAAAAAAATAATGAAAACATTAAAACAATCACTTAATGAAAAATATTTTAATAAAGGCAAAAACATAATAGATGCATTGCCATTTTTCCTAAGAGGAATTGTAAGGAAAAAAATCAAGAAAAATTTTGGCGGAAGCTTAAATACATTCATAGTTGGAGCAGCAGCAATGAATCCAGAAGTTTCGTATTCAATAGAAAAATTTGGAATGAGGGTTTTACAAGGATATGGATTAACAGAATGTTCGCCATTAGTTGCAGGAAATAATGATTTCTATCATAAAAATAATGCCGTAGGTTTGCCAATTCCAAATGTAGAATACAGAATAGATAGCCCAAATGACGAAGGAGTAGGGGAAATCGCTGTAAAAGGTCCGAATGTAATGCTAGGATACTACAAAAATGAAGAAGCAACAAATGATGTGTTAAAAGATGGCTGGTTTTATACAGGCGATTTAGGCAGAATTGACGAAGATGGATATTTGTATATAACAGGAAGAAGTAAAAGTGTAATAGTAACAACCAATGGGAAAAATATTTATCCAGAAGAACTAGAATATTATTTGAATGAGGAAGAAGCCATAGCAGAAGCAATTGTTTTGGGAGTAGAAGACAAGAAAAATCATGACACAATAGTAAAAGCAAAAATTTTCCCTAATATGGAAGTTATAAAGAAAATGCTAAAAGTGGATTTTCCTACAAAAGAACAAATAATGCAAGTTGTTACAAATAGTATTCAAAAAATAAATGCAAAAATCCCAAATTACAAACATATAAAGGGATTTAAAATAGTGGATCAAGAGTTAGAAAAGACTACAACACAGAAAATAAAGAGATATGGAAATAATACTAAAATTGATGATGACGAATAAAAAATAACAATGAATGAAATATAAAAATTTCATTCATTGTTATTTTTTTATTTGTTATTTGTTTACGATTTTGCAGATATACTCTCCTATTTCCTCATTGCTAAGCTCTAAAACATCAATCATAGCTCTTAGAACATCGCGTCTAGGCAAGTCTTCTTCTTTGTCTATTCTAGCATATTGTCTAAGACTAATATCAAGCTTGTGAGCCATTTGTTCCTGAGTATATTTTTTTGCTTTTCTTTTTTCTTTAATCATAAAACATCACCTAGTCGTATTATGGCATAGAATTGACAAAATTTGTATTGACATTTTACGTCTGAAAACATGGAAAAGAAAAAAATAAAACAAGTAGAGGCAACGGCTAGAAATTGATTACGTGTGAGGAAGTTGGGTGGTTGCCCGGAAAAAAGTAAAAAATAAAATATAAAATTTAAAAAGTCTCCGTTCTCCAAGGCGTTTATTTGTTGCACAGAAATTACATTGAGATACACACTATGCTGGCCTGCCTGGTGGAAGTCCGTAAGGTCGAACTCGATTTTTAAATTTTATATTTTATTTTTTACTTTTTTCCTTAGGAAGTTTTGGAAATGTTTCCTTAGAGCCTGTAAGAAGTAAGAGGTAATTTTATAATTTCTGCTAAAAATTTTGTAAAAAAATTAAAAAAAGTATTGACATCTGTCTGAAAATCTAGTATACTAGACAATGTCAAAAGAAATGGGCGTATAGCTCAGCTGGGAGAGCATCTGCCTTACAAGCAGGGGGTCATAGGTTCGAGCCCTATTACGCCCACCATTTTTTTGTGGCCTGGTAGTTCAGTTGGTTAGAACGCTAGCCTGTCACGCTAGAGGTCGACGGTTCGAGCCCGTTCCAGGTCGCCATTTTTTTTTACAAAAAATGATGTGGCTTCATAGCTCAGTTGGTAGAGCAGGGGACTGAAAATCCTCGTGTCTATGAAAATGAGCACTCATATAGATATAAAATCGTGTAAAAATAACACGGCTTCATAGCTCAGTTGGTAGAGCAGGAGACTGAAAATCTCCGTGTCAGTGGTTCGATTCCACTTGAAGCCACCATAAAGTTTTTACACGATTTTTTTTGTGTCAAAAATCATTTAAAATCATTAAAGAACATTAAAAATCATGTAGAATATCAAAATTAGGGTATATATTAGGGTATTAACTAGGGCAAATATATAGATTAAAAATAAATAAAGGTGTAAAATATATAATAGAAAATGTATTATTGGATTTAATACATTTTTTATTTTTTCCAATAGTATAAAATGCTATTGGTCTTTTTTTTTGGGAGGTAAAAATGATTGAAGTAAATGAATTAGAAAATATAATAAGATTTAATAACGAAATTGTAAAACAAAATATTACAAAGAAAATTCAAGTGTTGAGCAAAAAAATAATTGATTATAATCAATTATTGAGAGATATAACATTATCGGAGAATGTAATTAATAGTCATAAAAATATATTAAAACAGGACAATCAAATGGAAAAATTATATTTTGAAAATACTTATACATTGTTACAACTAAGAAGCAAAATTTATAAAGATAGAGAAAAATATATTTTAAAACTAAATGAAGTTTTAAGAAAAATTGTAACTATTGAAAGTTTAAGAGAAATTTTTAAAATAAAAGGAAGAATAAAGGAAAATGAAATAAAGTTACTTTTAAATGATATACAAAATAGTTTGACAATTATGTATTTTGAGGACGATGAAAAAATATCTAATTTTATATTTGCATATATTAAAAAATTTATAGGATAGAGGAACCTTATAATGAATGAAGAACACAAAGCAAATTACTATGCAATGATACCAGCATATATAAGATATAATAATCAATTAAAATTTGCAGAAAGGCTAATGTATGGAGAAATAACAGCATTAAGTAATAAGGAAGGATATTGTTTTGCGAGTAATAGATATTTTGCTAATTTATATGGAGTTAGTCAAAGCACAATATCAAGGTGGATTTCTCATTTAGCAGAATTAAATAGTATAAAGGTTGAAGTTATAAGAAATGAAAAAAAAGAAATCATTGAAAGAAGAATATATTTAACGGATACCCCCTATGTGCAAAATTGCGTATACCCCTATATGCAAAAAAATCAACAGCCTATACGCAAAATGAGCAAAGATAATATTATAAATATTAATATGTTAGATAGTTTATATAATTATATTATAAATAAAGAGAAAAAAATTCCCAAAGAATTTCAAGGGTATGAAAATCAAATATTAGACGTTTTAGATAAGTATGAAATGATATATCCTATTGAACTGCTAAATCGTATGTCAGAGGACAATATAGAAAAAATAAAGGTAATTAGTTATGCACTTGCATTAACAGTAAAAGATAATGTTGATTATTTATTATACAAAATGAGCAGAGAGAAAATATTAAGTTTATATATTGAATGTAAAAATAGAGAAAAAGAAAATGAAAATACAGAAAATCAAATAATAAGTTTTACAAATTATTTTTACAAGAGTTTAAAAGGTCAGCTATTAAATAGCAAAGGGCCTTATTTTTTTGAACCTAAAATAGAAGAAAATGAAGAAGGAGAGGAAATATAAATGAGAAATGCAAGATTAAATTTTATTGATGAAACATTTGGAGAAGAAGTGGAATGCTTAATTATTTGGGATGATGAGGAATTTATTATTATTACTATTCAAAATGAAAGCATTTCTATAAAGAAATATAAAGACATAAAAGAATTTATTAAAGAATCAATAACAAATAAAAGCGAACTAGATTTTTTGAGAAATTTAGTAGTGGAACAAGAAAAAGATTTAGAGAAATTGGAGGATAAATTAAAATGGAAAATAAAACAAGAAAAACATTAAATTTTGACGGAGATAAACTGTTTTTAGAGGTATCTCAATATAGAAGTAATATGAATTTAGCAATTGTAGCTTATACCGAAGAAGAACCTTATGGAGATATAACAATAAATTTACCAGGAATGTGGCTTGAAGATAATGAAGGATTTATAAATTTATATACTAAAAGTGGCGGACTTGAGAAAGCATTAATTGAAAAAGGAATTATAAAAGAAGTTCAAGGAACACGTAAGTATAATTATGGAGAATATGATTTAGTTACTTTTGATTTAGAAAAATTGAAGGAATACGATCCAGATGGTGTAGAAAAATATGAGCAATATATTGGAGAAGAAATAGAAGAAGAATAAGAATAAGAAAAAATTAAAATATACAAAAGAAAAAAGGAGAACTAAAGAAAATGCAAGAGGCTAGTCATATAGTTAATTTTAGTGGTGGTAAAGATAGCACTGCTATGTTAATAAGAATGCTAGAAGAAAATATGAGAGTTGATGAGATAATATTTTGTAAAGTAATGGCAACAAAAGAAATTGGAGCAGAATTGCCAGAAATGTATGAATATATTGAGAAAATTAGAAAATATATTAAACTAAAATATAATAAAGAAATAACTATATTAGAACAAGATAAAACATTTGAAGATTATTTTTATACCAAGAAGGTAAGAGGAAAAAGAATAGGCGAAGTTTATGGATTTCCATCTGTACTGCATTCATGGTGTAATACTAGATTAAAAGTAAATGTAATAAATGAATATTTAAAGAAAAAAGGAAAATATATTAGTTATATTGGAATTGCAGCAGATGAACCTAAAAGACTGAAAAGATTGAAAGAAAATGAGTGTTCTATGCTTGAAAAATGGAATATGACAGAGCAGGATTGCCTTGAATTTCTGAAAAGAAGAAATTTAGAAAATCCACTTTATGAAAATCATAAAAGATTAGGGTGTTGGTTTTGTCCTAAACAAAGAATAGAAACATTAAAAATTTTAAAAAATGAATATCCAAAATTATGGGAGAAACTTTTGCAATGGCAAAAAGATTCTCCTTTTCCTTTTAGGATGGAAACAACGATATATGATTTGGATAGAAGATTTACAAATGAAAAATAATAAAGGAAGTACAGAAGATGAAAGTTGATATATATAATACAGATAAAAAGTATAATGTTATTTATGCAGATCCCCCATGGCACTATAATACTTGGAGAAATGGAATGGGAACAGCGGAAAAACATTATCCAACAATGAAAATTGAGGAAATATTGGCAATGAAAGACACTATTCAGAAAATATCTGAAAAAGATTGTGTCCTTTTTTTATGGGTTACTTTTCCCTGTTTATTAGATGGACTAAAAACAATGAAAGAATGGGGATTTAAGTATAAAACTTGTGGATTTACTTGGATAAAGAGATATCCAAAATGTGATAAATGGGTGTTAGGGTTAGGACATTGGACTAGGTCTAATGCGGAATTGTGTTTGATTGGAACTAAAGGGACAATTCATCGAAAATCAAAAAAAGTACAGCAAGTAGTTGATACACATAGGGAAGAACATAGTAAAAAACCAGCTATTGTAAGAGAAAGAATAGTTGAACTTGTTGGAGATTTACCACGAATAGAACTATTTGCAAGGCAAACTGTTGATGGTTGGGACTGCTGGGGAAATGAAGTATAAAAGAAAATTAGTATAAAAGAAATAACGAAAGATAAAGAGGAGAATAAAAAATGATAAATTTATATAATGCAGATTGTTTTGAAAAAATGAAAGAGATTTCAGATAAAAGTATTGATATGATTTTATGTGATTTACCTTATGGGGTTACAAAATGTGAATGGGATAAGAAAATAGATTTAAAAAAGTTGTGGAATAATTATGAGCGAGTTATAAAAGATAATGGAGTAATATGTTTATTTGCTCAAACCAAATTTTATTATGAGTTAGTGGATAGCAATCCTAAGTTATTTAGATATGATCTTATATGGGATAAAGTTTTAGTAAGTGGATTTTTAAATGCTAATAGACAACCGTTAAGAAGACATGAACAAATTGCAGTATTTTATAAAAAACAACCTAAATATAATCCGCAAATGGGGGAAGGACAACCTTTACATGGAAAAGGAAAAGTATTAACAAAAATAAAAAAGAGTAATGTGTATGGAAAATATAATAACTTATCAGATGACAGAAAAGGAACGACTGAAAAATATCCGACAAGCATATTGAAAGTTCCAAGACTAAATTCAAGTAAAATGTTATATCCAACAGAAAAGCCAATAGAACTACTTGAATATTTAATTAAGACATATACAGATGAAGGAGAAGTAGTTTTAGATAATTGTATGGGAAGTGGAACTACAGGAGTTGCTTGTAAAAATACAAATAGAAGCTTTATAGGAATTGAAATAAATAAAAATGCGTTTGAAATAGCAAAGAAAAGATTAAATTTTAAGGAGAATTGTGTATGAGTAGTCAAGAAAAAGAAAGTTATAAAGATTATTTAGTAAGAACAGTAACACAAGAGATTGGGAATATTTTTAATCAAAAGATGGAAGAAGCAAGAAGGGAACTTAAAGATATTAATTATAAACTTGCTTTAGAGAATACAGAAGAAATATTAAAAAATTACAAAAAGTTAAAGGATCATATAACTATGACTGATGAAGAAAAAAAGGAGCTGTTAGGAGAAACACAAGAATATCATGACAAGCAAATAGAAAGTATAATGACTGGTTTGTTTTCAGAAAATGAATTATACCTAGAAAGTTTGTTAAAGAATCGTTGCAAAACAAAGATGTTTTTAGATTTTATAGATGGAATATTACAAGCTTATTTAAAAAACAAAAGTGATGACAAAATTGAAAAAAGAAAGAAAATTATATTAAAAGAATTATATATGAAAGGGAGAAAACAGTCAGAATTTATATATGAATTTTATGAAGTTGATAGAACTTTTTATACAGATAAGGACAAGTTGATAAAAGACCTTGCTCCTTATTTTTTTGGAATAAAAGGAATCAATATATAAAGCTCTGAACAATAAAGTTCAAAGGCAGGATAGCGATACAGAAGGTATCGCTTATATACATAGAAAAACAAGTTTTCTAGTTCTCTGTAATTTGTAAAAAGATACAGAGAAAGTACAGAAGGCATTTATTCAGAAGATAAGTTAAATCCAATGGAGGAAAGAAAATATGGGAAGAAAAAATAAAAGGAAGAAACCTAATATAACGAAATATTTGTGCATTTATGGCCGACTGGCAAGAAAAAATAATTCAGTAGCATATTGTAAATTACATAAATGTTATTTAGAGCCAAAAGATATTGCAGAGAAAAAATGTAATCATAAAAGATGCAAACATAAGCAGGAACTGTAATAAATTGGAGGAAGATACAAATGGAAACTAATCAATTACTAATAAACTATTATAAAAAAGAAGAAATTAAAAAAGCAAAGCAAAGACAAATGGAAGGATTGTCAAATAATGAAATAATAAATTTAGCAAATAAAACTTATATAACTGAAGAAGAAATAAAACAGTTGTTGGGAATAGAAAATGAGGAAAAAAATATAAATGATGAAAGTGATTTTATTATTGAAGACGAAGAAATAGAAAATAATAAAATAGTTATGATTAATGAAAAAAATCTAGAAAATTATCCTAATCAGCCATTTAGTTTGTATGAAGGTGATAAGAAAAAAGAGATGATTGAAAGTATAAAGTTAAATGGAATTATGCAACCACTAATAGTAAGACCATTAAGCAATGGAAAGTATCAAATATTAGCAGGTCATAATCGTAGAATGTGTGCTAAGGAAATTGGAATAAATGAATTGCCTTGTATAATAAAAAATAACTTAAGTGAAGATGAAGCTAAAATTTATTTAATAGATACAAATTTATGCACAAGAGATAATATATCTCCAATTGAAAAAGCTAAAGCATATAGAATCAAGTATGATACGTATAAGAAAAGAAAAATACAGACATCTGTAATAGAAGAAATAAAGAGAGATAATAATGGATTAAGAGCAGAATTAGCCAGAGAAGAAAAAACAAGTAATGGCACAATTCAAAGATATTTAAGATTAACATATTTAATACCAGAGCTCCAAGAATTAATAGAACGAGGAAAATTAAGCATTAATTTAGGAGAAAAAATTAGTTTTATTCCAAACGAAGAACAGAAGATATTAAATGGAATGATTTTAAATAAGGAAATAAGATTAAATGAAAAGCTAATAAGGAAAATACGAAATACATTGGCTATAAAAAAATTGGATAAACCAGGTCAACATTTATCAGAAGAAGAAATAAGAGATGTAATAGAAGATAAATCAAAAATAAAACTAGATATTATTGAAAATATTACTATTACATTTAGCAAAGAAGAAGTTATGAGATACTTTAAAACTTATAAAGATGAAAATGAAATTAAGGCATATATAGTTGAAAAATTAGAAAATACTTAGGTGGGATTTCTGTATTTTCTCTGTATATTTTTGCAAATTACAGAGAACTAGAAAACTTGTTTTTCTATGTATATAAGCAATACTCTCTGTATTGCTATCCTGCCTTTAAAGTTTTTATATATAGAATAAATTTTATAAGGAGAATTAGATAGTATGAGTAATAAAGAAATAGAAATTAAAAAAATATATGTCAATTCAAAAGAACAATTTGAAAAATTATATAATTCTAATGCTTTGACATTATTAGGATTAGATGATACAGAAAAAAATTTGTATAGTTTTGCAAAATGGATAAAAAATTTATCAGAAGTATCTAATCCTTTAAGTATGTATATCATAAAAGGAAAGCAAATGAATGAACAATATGGATTAAGTGGAAAAAATAAATATCAAGATGAGCTTAGAATAGTTTGTGTAGATTTGGAAGATATAAAACAGGTACATAAAATAATAATGCCACGTTTTGCAATTAATGGAAGATGGTTTAATGATGTTGTAGATAATGATGTATATAGAGAGGGTAGAGAGGGAATAAAACCCAAATGTGCTTTAATAGGCGAAAATGGAAATATATTTAACTTGATGGGGATTGCATCAAGAACATTAGAAAAAAGCAATATGAAAGAAAAAGCCAAAGAAATGAGAGATAGAATAACATCAAGTAATAGTTATGATGAGGCACTAAGCATTATTGGAGAATATGTAGAAATTACTGATCAAAGTAGTTTAGATGAAGAAGAATATGAGTAAATTTTATGAAAGGAAAGCAAATGGAAGAAAAACAAAAAATTAACAGAAAAACAAAAAGTGAAAAAATATTTGCAGTTATTCCAAAGGATTTAAAAGAAAGAGTAATTAGATATAAAGCAAAAACCAATATGAGTGAAAGTGAAATTGTAAATGTTGCGTTAAATGAATTTTTTAAAGTAAAAATATTAAAAGATGATATGGACGATATTGCCGAATTAATGGGAAAAGCAATAGATAGTAAGTTGGGCAAAAAGTTTGAAAGAATGATAATGCTAATTGCAAAAGCTGGTAAATCATCTTATGCATCATTGTTTTTACAAGCGTATTTTTTATCTAAAGTGTGTGAAACAGAAGAAAGTAAAGAATTTTTAAAAGAAAAAATAGAATTAGCAAATAAATTAGCTTATGGAGTTATAAAAAATAAATTTTTAGACGAAGACATTAGACAAATGATACCAGATGATTTAGATTTTGATAATATGGAGCAGTAACAATGGATATTGATAGGTTTAAAGGTGGAATAATATTTAATTGGATGAACAAAAATGAAATATATAATAAATATAATGGATTTGGAAAAAAGCAAAATATTCAATCATATATAGATAAATTGCACGTAGACTATATTGCAACTAGAAAAGGTGTAGATAAAAGTATTAATACACATGGATTATTTGGTAATATATTAGGTACGGATAATGTGGAAATATTAGAGTTAGAGGACATAAAAAAATACATTCAAGGAAAATCAAATGAAAATATAGATATATTTAAAACAGTAATATCTTTAAGAGAAGAAGATGCTATGCAATATGGCTTTTTAAATCAAAAAGCTTGGAAAAATTTACTACAAGAGAGAACTTTTGAAATTGCAAGAGCTTTTAAAATTCCTATTAATGATATGGAATGGGTTGCTGCATTTCATGCTAAAAAAGGACAACCACATTGTCATTTAGTAGTATGGAATAAAAATCAAGATTTGTCAGTTAAGAGGAAACCATATATTTTTTATAATGATATGAGAAAAGTAATTGCTAAAGGTGTATATAAGGAAGAATTAGAGGCAGAGTATAATGTTAAAGATATTTCTAAAAAAGAATTGGGAAAACTATCACAAAAAGAATTTGAAAAATTAAAAGAAAATATGAAAGAACTCTATAATAACAAAGAATTAGTTATAAGAGCAATTGAAACTGAAAAAGCAGAAAATATTATCAATGAAACATTAGATAATATGAAGATTGGGCAGAAATTATATATAGCTAATAAAACAGATCCAGATAATTATACAGAAATATTAAAGAAAAATGAAACAAATTATGAATTTAAAAATATTGGAGATAAAGCAATATTGTATAAAGATAATACATATTTAGAGGCTGTTTCATTTTTAAGTAAGTTTAATAAATTAATAGTAATAGAAGATAAGAAAAGTTTAGAAAAATTTATAAGAGATGTTAAAAATGAAGAAAAAAGTATAGATGATGAGCTAAAAGAGATTATGCCAAGTAGTTTTAATATTCCAATACTGACAAGTGAAATAAAAAATGAAAATTTAGAGCAGATAGTGAATAAAATTGCAAAATTAGAAAAAGTTTCTGATTCATTTAAAAAGGGATATATATATAAATATCAGGAACCAGAATGTAAAAGGATAATTAATGAAATTTCGACATTATTAATCAATTCAAACAAAGAATGCAAGGAAAAGTTTAATAACTATGTAAATACTTGTATAAGAATAGATAAGATATTACAAAAAGTAAATACATATAAAGACTATGAAAATATAAAGAATAAAGCAAAAACAGAAATGATTAGAAAAGTAGGAAATCAATTATTGAAAACTATAAAAGAAAGTAAAAAGGAAAACTATATAAAGAAAAGTCAAGAATGGAAAGAACAAAGGGAATATTGGTTGAAAAAGGAACAAGAATACGAAGAAAATCAAGGAAAATATGAAGCTAGACAGGAATTATATGAAAAACAATTACAGGAAATTAATATTAGAAATTTAGCAAAAGATGTGTATAGGATATTAGCAGAAGAAAATATATCTAAAAATCAGACTTTGAAAAGAATAACCAAAACATTTGGGGATTTATCTAAAAGAGAAATAAAGGAAATAATGCGTAAAAATAAGGATGCAGGATTTGACTGGTATCATGAGATGTAGTATTGATAAAATTATGATTTATGTTATAATGTGAATAAAACAACAAATAGTAATTTGTCGAGATGATGGAGGAAATAAAATGTTTACTAATACAAAATTATTTTTTTTAAAAGAAGATATATTTAAAGAGTTTGGGAAAGAAAAAGGAAAACAAATATATGAAAATACAGAAAATCAATATAATAAATTTATTTTATCTGCTGATTGCCGTAAAAGCGAAGCAATCAAATATCATTTAACTACAAACTTGTTTCCAACAATGGCATATTATAAGGCATTACTAGATAGTGGTTATGATATTAATACAGCACTTTCTTATGTTAGAAAAGAAACTAAAAAGGCGGCAGAAATAAAAAAAATAGAAAATCAAAAGATGTCAAAAATGCCTTTTACATATTTAATGTATCGTTTAGCAGTAAAAAGTGTTATGAAAAAGAATTTTCCTGATGAAGGATTTGAAACAAAATGGATTTGTTGTGATAAAAAGGAAATTCATTTTGATTTGCATAGATGTATTTATAATGATTTAACTAAAGAATATGGTTGTCCAGAACTTTGTACTGTTTTTTGTGAAAATGATGATATAGCATTTAAAGGACTAATGCCTAAAATCCGTTTTGAAAGAAATGGAACTCTTGGACAAGGTATGGATAAATGTGATTTTCATTTAATTAAAAATAAAACTAAAAAAAGATAGTTACACAAATTACAATTTATTGATTTGTTAGATAAATAGTAATTTGTAGAGGAGATATTTATGGAAGATAAACAAGTATTATTTAATAATATAGATAAAGTTCACACTACCGAAATGGGTATTGATAGAATTAAGAAAAATCTTAAATTAGATACTGATGATGTTGTTGAGTATTGTAAGAATAAAGTTTTAGATAAAAATTGTAACATCTATAAACAGGGTAAAAATTGGTATTGTGAAATTGATAATATAAAAATAACAATCAATTCATATAGTTATACAATTATAACAGCACACAAATTAAAGAGGTAAAATAGATGGATTATCAAATAATAGAATTAGAAGAATTTAATGTAATAGGAATAAGGTATGAATTATCAAAATCATTAAGTAATAATGTAAAATTAGCACAAAACCATTGGAAAATATTTAATAGTAAATTAAGAAATAATAAGTTATATTTAGGAAGTAATTGGTGTAAATATGCTTTTATTGAAAAAATAGAAAATAAGATATTTTATTATATATCTATTCCTAAAAAAGATTTTGTACCAAATGATTTTACAGAAAAGATAATTTTGAAAAGTAAATATTTAAGGGTAGAACATATTGGTAATATGAATAAACTAAAAGATACTATCAATTATGTTTATAAAGAAATAATACCTAAAAATAATATTTTAGTAGAAAATAGGCAATTTGTTTATTTTGAAAAATATGATTATAAATTTCATTGGAATAGAGAAGATTCTGTTATTGAGATCTATATTCCGATTAAATAACAAATTACAATATGGAAGTGAGATGAGTTAATGAATATTCACTTTGGATTTTCATATATAGGTTTAATATTTTTACTAATGTTGATGTTACCAAATATTATATGGAGTAAAAATAAGCCTAAAGGCTATGATAAATATGTAAAAAATGAAAATAAAGTATTACTACTATTGGAGTGGCTTGGAGAAATGCTAGTAACCTGTCTGTCATTGATATTTAGTGATTTTAATATAAATAAAATATCAAACTGGTCTAGTATATTGTTAATTGCCTTTATTATAATGATTTTATACGAAATATATTGGATAAGATATTTTAAAAGTAATAAAACAATGAAAGATATGTATAGTAGCTTGTTAGGAATACCAGTTGCAGGAGCTACTTTGCCAGTAGTTGCATTTCTGTTACTAGGTATATATGGTAGAAATATATTTCTTATTATATCAACAATAGTATTAGGAATAGGACATATAGGAATACACTTAAATCATAAAAAAGAATTAGAATAAGAAATTACAATTTTATAGTTATTGATTTATAGTAATTTACCGAAAAGATTGTCAGTAATGACAGTCTTTTTTGTACGACAAGCAGTTATACAAATAGATTAGTTCAGTGCAACTAATCTATTTTTTTGCAAGAAACATAAACGAATTAAATGCAATTATTTTTTTATTATATATTGACTTTTAACAATAACTACTATAAAATATAGTAGTATAGTTTGTAGTAAAAAGGAAATTGTTAAATATATGAAAAATTATGACAACTATTTTCTTCCTGTAGATAATATGGAAGAAGCAAAAAGATATTATGAGGAAATATTGAGGTTAAGAAAGAAATTTGATTTCTCTGATAAGGGAATGGTTGCTTATAATATTGGAAATGAAGAACCTGCAATAATTTTAAAAGACAAAAATAAATTTGAGAATTTAAAGCCTACAATATGGTTTGAAGTAGAAGATGTTGCAATCTTCTATAAAGAAATGTTGAATAATGGTATAAAATTTTTGAGTGAGCCTTTTAAAATTGGAACTGGTAATGCAGTCGAGTTTGAAGATCCATTTGGAAATAGACTTGGCGTTACAGATTATATTAAGTAAGGAGTAGAGATTATGTCAAATATAGATTTAATATTATTAGGACTTATTAAACAAAAATCACAAAGTGCTTATGATATTAAAAAAAATATAGAATATCGTAATATACCAAGATGGGTAAAAATTAGTGAACAGTCTATTTATAAGAAAGTATTACAATTAGAATCAAAAGAATATATTGTTAGCCATAAAGAGAAAGAGGGAAATATGCCAGATAAAGCAATATATACTATTACTAACAAAGGTAATGATTATTTTAATAAACTTATGAATGATATTTCAAATTCTGATGTTAGTCTATATTTGGATTTTAATGTTATTATCACGAATTTAGATTTAGTAGATGAAGAACAAAAAAAGATTCTTGTTTCTAATATAAAATCAAAGATATTAGAATTAAAAGAATTACTAAATGAAAGACGTTCTCATAGACAACATATTCCTAATGTTGGAAAACAAATGTTCAAACAACAATTAGCATTAGTAGAAACATTAGAAAAGTGGATAATTGATTTTGAGAATAGTTTAAAAGAACAAAATTAGCAAATATTGATTTTAAGTTAAAAGATAAATTTGTAGGGAGGGAAATTCAATGAAAATAATCAACATTGGTATTCTTGCTCATGTAGATGCAGGAAAGACGACTTTAACGGAAAGTCTGCTTTATACAAGTGGAGCGATTTTAGAATTAGGCAGTGTAGATAAGGGAACAACAAGGACAGATACTATGTTTTTAGAACGTCAGCGTGGAATCACAATTCAGGCAGCAGTTACTTCTTTTAATTGGAATGACTACAAAATCAATATTGTAGATACTCCTGGACATACAGATTTTATAACAGAAGTGTATCGTTCCTTATCTGTTCTTGATGGAGCTATTTTAGTAATTTCTGCTAAAGATGGTGTACAAGCACAAACAAGAATACTATTCCATGCACTTCAAAAAATGAATATACCAACAATTATTTTTATAAATAAAATAGATCAGTATGGAATTAACTTAAATAATATTTATCAAAATATCAAAGAAAAACTTTCAAATGATATTATTGTTATGCAAAATGTAACATTAACTCCAGAAATATCAATTAAAAATATCATTGATTTAGATGATTGGGATCCTGTAATTTCCAAAAATGATAAACTTTTAGAAAAATATATTGCAGGAGAAAAATTGACTATACAGGAATTAACGTATGAAGAATATAGGTGTGTTAAAAAAGGTTCGTTGTTTCCTATATACCATGGAAGTGCTAGAAATAATATAGGGACTCAACAACTCATCGAAGCTATTTCAAATCTTTTTTGTCCTGAAATGAATGCGAATGATTCAGAACTATGTGGAAGAGTTTTTAAAATTGAATATACAGACCATAAGCAAAGATTAGTTTATTTGCGTCTTTATAGTGGAACATTACACTTACGAGATACAATTATATTGCCAGAAAAAAAGAAAGTGAAACTTACAGAAATATATATTCCTTCAAATGGAGAAATGATACAGACAGAAATAGTTTGTTCTGGAGATATTTTTATTATACCTAACAATACATTAAGATTGAACGATATTATAGGAAATGAAAAGATTTTGCCATGCAATGTATGGGATGACAAGACTGTACCAATACTACGAACAAGAATTGAACCGATAAAAATAGAAGAGAGAGAAAAATTATTGGATGCTCTTACAGAAATTGCAGATACTGATCCTCTTTTACGTTATTATGTTGATACGATAACACATGAAATCATCATTTCTTTTTTAGGAACAGTGCAGTTAGAAGTTATCTGTTCTCTGTTGACTGAAAAATATCACATAAACATAAGAATCGAAGATCCAACTGTAATTTATTTGGAAAAGCCATTACAAAAGGCAGATTATACTATTCATATTGAAGTACCACCAAATCCATTTTGGGCATCAATTGGATTATCAATAACTCCACTTCCAATTGGCAGTGGAATACAGTACGAAAGCAAAGTTTCACTCGGTTATTTAAATCAAAGTTTTCAAAATGCAGTAAGAGAAGGTATTGATTATGGACTGGAGCAAGGTTTGTATGGCTGGGAAGTAACAGATTGTAAAATATGTTTTGAATATGGTGTTTATTATAGCCCTGTTAGTACTCCCTCGGATTTTCGCTTTCTTGCCCCAATTGTACTTGAACAAACATTGAAAAAAGCGGGAACGCAATTATTAGAGCCATATCTTTCGTTTATACTTTTTACACCAGAGGGATACTTTTCTCGTGCATATAAAGATGCACAAAAACATTGTGCAATAATTGAAACAAGTCAATCAAAAAATGATGAAGTTATTTTTACAGGACATATTCCTGTACGTTGTATTAATGAATATCGTAATACTTTAACTCTATATACAAATGGGCAAGCAGTTTTTTTGACAGAATTAAAAGATTATCAAATTGCTACTTGTGAACCAGTTATTCAATCACGTAGACCAAATAATCGAATAGATAAAGTACGCCATATGTTTAATAAAAAAGAAAATTAAGTTACTATTC
>USMK01000010.1 GCA_900555835.1 uncultured Clostridium sp. | reverse complement strand
TAATGCATCATATAAAGCAACGCATACAGAAAAGTATATAGAGGAAGAAGTAACAGATGCTAATGGATATAAAGTAAAATGGAATACAGATAGTAGTTATAGTTATTTAATAAGTGGATTAAGCACAAGTGAATTAGAAAATCTATATGTAATAAGTGATCCGACAAAAGCTTATGCATACTGGCTTGCTTCTCCGTCTGCCCGCGGCGACAGCAGTTTGATTTATGTGACCTACGACGGCGATGTGTACTGCAGCGCCTATGGCAACTACTATGCGGGGTTGCGTGCCATAGTTTGTCTAAAATCTAATGTCCAATTAGTACCAAATGGAAATACATATGATTTAAGTATGTAAATAACCAAAGAAGACTTTTTAGATCTTGTCAAGTGATCTTGTCAAGTAGTGTGGACATTTTTTAATATAATTCAAATAAAACGACGTAGTAAAAATATAACTATGTCGTTTTACTTATTAGAATAATATATAAATCAGAGTAGATATTGACAAAAAGAAAAATATACAATATAATAGAATACGAACTAACAAAATGACAAATTAAAATAAGGAGATAATAATGGAAATATCAAGAATATACGAAATTTTTACAGATGCAAGTTTTGATGCAACGACTAAGGTAGGAACTTATGCTATTGTTGTTATGCAACAAAAGAAAATACTAAAAAGCTTTGCAAAAAAATGTAATATTCAATTAAAAAATTCAACGGAATGCGAAGTCTTTGCCATTTTTCAAGCAATAAATCTTATACAAGGAAGTTTAATGGAAAAGAATATTACTCAAAAATTTTGGCTAAGAACAGATTGCTCTGTTGCAAGAGATTTCTTTATTAAAGAGAAAGAACGCATAAAAGTTTTTGAAAATAATGTAGCCTTATCAAATACTATTAAACAAACGTATGAACGAGTTAAAAAAGTATTATCAAAGAAAAATTGCAGTTTTAGAATTAAATGGATATCAAGAGAAACTAATAAACTAGCACATAAACAGGCATATTCGGCGTTTCAAAAACTTATGATAATAAATAATGAAAGTGAAGTTATGGTAATAGACAGATATTTATTTTTAAAATTATTACAAGGATCTAATTTAAATCAATATAAAGTAATAGAATATCTATTTAAAAGTGCCAACGAACAAAAGTTGATTTTAAATACGCAAAGTGAAATAGCAAAAAAATTAGAAATATCAACATATGGTATAAATAAGATTTTTAAAGATTTTATAAAATTAAATATATTGGGAAAGGTAAAAAATGGAGAGTATATGCTATTAATATGAATAGTCTTGACATTTAGTAATAAAAAAGGTTATAATGAATATAATATTAGAGATACAAAGAAGTATCTTGTCCAATCAAATGTTAGCCGCAACCCTATTTGCGGGGTAAAAGTGCATAGGTGTGCTAATGTTACTCGCAACCCTACTTGCGACAAATAAATGCGTAGGTGGACAAATGTTAATGAAAATCTACCTTTTCGGAGGTAGATTTTTTATTAGAAATGAGGTAAAAATGAAAGTTGAAAATGGGAAATTTTATTTTATAAAAGACGAATTTTTTGATATATTTAAAGGATATAAATTAATGGAAAATAAGGAAAATGGTAATAAAAGACCGTGTTATTTTTGTTTTAATGATACAGAAAATAAAGATATAATTTGGTTTGTTCCAATATCTAGTAAAGTGGAAAAATATAAATCAATATAAAAAAGGAATTAATATTCCATTCTATGATATAATTGAAATGAAGAAAATATTAGTGAAGTAATTTAATATCTTATTACAGTTTTAAAATCAGGTGAATATTATCAATAAGTTGGCACTGTCAAATCAAAAGGTAAAGATATCGGTCTTTATCTTTTATTTTTGGTATATAAAAAAACGATATAGCCAAAAAAGATATATCGTTTTTCTTTTTCTCACAGACTCTAATCACTGCTATCTTAAATTTTTTCCAAAATAGTTGACAAATACCAAAAATCAGAGTATAATATACTAAGTTACTAAAATAGTATACTAGTGTAAAAGGGGGCCTGGGATTATGAAGAAGGAACAGATAATTGAGGCTGCGAGGGAGTTATTTTCACTTTATGGGTATAAGAAAGTTAGCATGGACGAGATTGCTAAGAAGTCGAAAGTTACTAAGAAAACAATATATTCATATTTTAAGGATAAAGACGAGTTGTTTCAATATTTTGTTTTAGAAGAGATTGAAAATATGAAGCAGATTATAGAAAAAAACGAAAAGCTGGAATGTAGTTTTATTGATAAAATCCATCAAACTGTATATGAATTATTGAAATATAGAAAAGATGCTAAATTTGTTGTGAAAATGGTAAGTGATGCAGAGGATTTAAGAAATGAAGCTGTAATAAATAATTTGAATATGATAGATAATTCAGTTCAAAGTTACCTGAAAGAGAAAATTAAACTTGCTATTAAAAACAAATACATAAAAGAATGTGATCCAGATTTAGCGGCTTTTATAATTTACAGGGTATATACATCACTAATGTATGAATATAAAGCAAAAGATAAGATTATAAATGAGAAAGAAGTATCAGATAGTATACTTAGAGTTTTAAAAGAAGGCATACTTAATTAAATTTAGGAGGTAAGAGTTATGAGTAATAAAGTAACAAATTCAAAATGGTTTAAAGCCATTGTAATTATTGCAATTATTATAATTCCTTTGCTTTATAGTGGATTTTACTTAAAAGCATTCTGGGATCCATATGGAAATTTGGAAGGAATACCAGTTGCAATTGTAAATAAAGATAAAGGAAATGATAGTGAAAATTTAGGAAAGGAATTAACAGACAAATTGCTTGAAAATGCTACAATGAAGTTTACTGTAATTGACGAAGAAGAGGCGCAAGATGGTTTGGTTAATAAAGAATATTATGCAACAATAACTATTCCAGAAGATTTTACAGAAAAACTAAATAGTGCAGATTCAGAAAACAAGCAAACTGCAACAATAACATATTCACCAAACCAAAAGAGCAGTTATTTAGCTTCTCAAATTATTAACAAAGTAGTAGAGAAGGTTCAAAAAGAAGTAACACAAGAGGTTAATGAAAAGGTTGTTAATACATTAAGTGACAAATTAGCAGAAGTTCCAAATAAGATGGAAGATATAAGTAGTGCTATAACAGAAGTTCAAGATGGAACAGGTACTTTAAATAATGGACTTAAAGATTTAAAAGATGGAACAAGTAATTTGAGTTCAAGTTATACAGAATTTGACAATGGTGTAAGTAGTGCTTATGATGGAAGTAAAACATTAAGTTCAGGAATGAACGACCTAAATAGTGGTTTAAATGAAATTGCTAGTGGAAGTTCAACATTAGCAGAAAGTGTTGCTTCATTAGACGAATTACAAGGAGCTGTAACAAAATTAAGCACTGGTAGTGAACAATTAAATACAGGTGTTCAAAATTATGTTAGTGGAGTTACTGCTTTAAATGGAAATGTAACCAAATTATTAGATGGGATAATTGGATATGTAGAAGCAAATCAAACTTTATTACAAGATGCGAATATAAAACAAATATATGGAACAGCAAAAGCTATAAAACAATCTGGAAGTATTGAAAAATTAAATACATCAGGAAGTCAACTTACAGGAAGTGTTAAAACTTTAAATACAGGAATTCAAACATTAAGCTCAAAAGCTAGTGGATTAGCAGAACTTAAAGGCGGTGTTGCTAAATTAAATTCTGCAATACAACAAGCAAGAAGTGGAAGCCAAAAATTAGTAAATGGTAGTCAAGATTTACAAAATGGATTAAAACAATTACAAGAAAATTCTGGTAGAGTTGTAGAAGGAATTGCTTCATTAGACGAAGGTGCAACAAAACTTGTAAATGGTGGAAATGAATTATCAGATGGACTTTCTACATTCAAAACAGAAGTTGAAGATGGAATTACAGATGCAAAACAAGAATTAACTAAACTAGATGGTTTAAGCGAATTTGTAAAAGAACCAGTAGAAATAAACGAAGTTGATCATGGAGAGGTAAGCTCATATGGTGTAGCATTTGCTCCATACTTTATGTCAATTTCATTATGGGTAGGTTCATTGATGTCATTTGTTGTATTCTATTATGATTATGACAAGAGATTTAAACTTTTAGGAAAAGGTGCTAAAAACAAATATTTAAGAAACCTATGCTACATAGGAATTGCGGTAGCACAAGCGGTTGTAATGGCATTTGCATTAAAACTAATTTTAGGATTTAGTGTAACAAACATTTGGCTATACTATACAACATGTATCTTAGTAAGTTTAGTTTTTGTAGCAATGATACAATTATTAATAACTCAGCTCGGAGATATTGGAAAATTCTTAGCAATTGTGCTATTGGTATTACAATTAGCGGCAAGTGGAGGAACATTCCCAATAGAAACAGAACCAAGTTTCTTCCAAGCTATTAACCCATATATGCCAATGACATATACAATTGGATTGTTCAGAGAAGCTATAATATCAAGAGATGCTGGACTAATTGCACCAAATGTATATGCATTACTTGGAATATTCGCTTGTTTCTTAGCTGTAACAATTGTACTACAAATCTTGAAAAAAGGTAGAGAAAAAGCCGAAGAATTCAGAAATAAAAAAGCCATGGAAGAAGCGCAAAAAATAGTAGAGAAGAACGATAAGAAATAATAAAACAATATAGTTCTAATACACTCCCATCACGAATACAATTAAACAAAAGTATTCGTGATGGGGGTTTCTTTATGAAGGGAATATCAATAGAAGAACGTGCTTGTAAGTTGGCACATTATATTATAGATTCAAAAGATACAGTAAGGGGAGCTGCGAAAAAATTTGGGATTTCTAAGTCAACTGTACATATGGATATTAGCAAAAGACTGCTAAAAATAAATTATGCATTAGCTCAGGAGGTAAGAAATGTTTTAGACGAAAATAAGGCAGAACGCCATATCAGAGGCGGAATGGCAACTAAAATGAAGTATTCGCATAATAATGATAAAGCAAGTTAAAAAAATAGTCAAAGCTTTAAAACTTTGACTATTTTTTTATTTTATTAGTGGTTATTTCTATTTTGTTTTCTTGCTTTTCTGCAAGCTGGACATCTTACTGGATCATTTTCAAATCCTTTTTCTGCGTAAAATGCTTGTTCGCCTTCTGTGAAAACAAATTCAGCACCACAATCTTTGCATACTAATGTTTTGTCTGCCATTATGAAATTCCTCCTTTTTAGAATTTTAAATTAATAATTGGACACTTATATTCTAAAAAGAAAGATAAAAGTCTTAATTAATAAATTTAATAAGAGCATTATATCACGTAAAAATAGAATAAGCAAGTAAAAACCGAGGAAAACTAATGTAAGTTTTCCTCGGTTATGAGACTTTAATCAATATAGACCACATTGCCATACTGATCAGCTACTACGGTAGAGTTGTTGCCAATACTACTCAATGCAGCAAAGAACAGTGCTGGACCCAACATTCTGAGCCAGTCGTCAGAGTGCATAGAGTAGTGATGATGGCGATACCAACCATCATAAGCTCTACGAGGGTAACGATAGCCGTCATAATAGTAATAATTTCTATCATAACGATATCTATTTCTCTGATAATGGCGGTTAGGATTAACTATACGTCTGCGTTGCTCTCTTTGCATTCTTTCATAGCGACGCTGACGCTCTTGCATAGAGTGAAAATCCCTTTTCGGTGTTTGCTTATGAGCAGGAGGTCTGCGAAAGTTACCTTGTGGAGGCCTATGTTGAGGAGGTCTCTGAGGTGGTCTAACAGGCCGATTTTGTGGTGGTCTAGGCGGTGGAGCCGCCAGTGCAACTGCTGTTGGCATAAGTACGCTAAACGAAAAGCATAATGCCATTAAAATGGATGTTATTTTGTTAAGTCTCATTATAACTTCCTCCTTTGTTGTAAACCTTGAAAATGTCGTGGAATTAATAATTTAGGCAGATTGCCTAATATAAATCTATTGTACCATAATTTGTAAAATAATGCAAATGAAAAAAGCCTCTAAATAAAGAGACTTTTTTCAAAAACGGTTAATCGTCATAGCCTTCAAGTCTATCAAAATAAACTTGCTTACTTTCTTTATCAATATAAAGAAAATTAAAGTCATAATAGAGCTTAGTAGCTATTTTTTTCGCTCTGCGAGCAGAAACCTCACGGTCATAGCTTAAAACATAGCGATATCCAGGTTCGGTGTCGTACATTTGATAAAAAATGTATCTTTCCTCGTCATCCAGAGATGCTATAAAATTGGCTTTGTAGGTTGGATAGTCTTGAACTACATGAGTAGAACTACGACTATTAGATGCGATTATTGCACCTAAAATACCAATTCCAACAAGTCCCCAAGTGTCACCAGAGGACCAACCACCATGATGGTGGTGATAATGAGGCGGAGGCGGTGGAGGTCTATGTGCAAGAACCAAAGAAGGCACAAGCATTGAACTAGAAACCAAAACCGCAACAGCCAAGGACATCAGCTTTAAAAACCGTTTCTTTAACATAGTTGTCACTCCTTTGCTGAGAATAATTTAAGCCATACAGCCCAAGTACTTTTATTATACTACAAAAACAAAATAAAATCAAATTTGCTATATTTAAAAATATGTGTTAGAATAACAATTATTAAATATAGCAATATAATATAGTAGGAAAGGTGATATTATGGAAAATACAATAGCAATAGTTCTTGCCGCAGGAAAAGGAACTAGGATGAAATCTGAAAAATCAAAACAAGTACATAAGATATTAGGAAAGGAAATTGTTTTAAGAGCAGTAGAAAATGCCGAAAAAGCAGGAATTGACGATATTATTGCAGTAGTAGGATACAAAAAAGAACAAGTTCAAGAAGTTTTAAAAGATAAAGTAAAATATGTTGTTCAAGAGGAAATGCTTGGAACTGGCCACGCTGTAATGCAAGCTAAGGAGTATTTAAAGGGAAAGAAAGGAAAAGTTGTTGTTTTAAATGGAGATGTTCCAATATTAAGACCTGAAACTATTAGAAAGCTAGTTGAAAAAAGCAATAGTAACAAAGAGTATGCTACATTATTATCTGCAATTTATGATAATCCATATGGATATGGAAGAATTATAAGAGATGATGGAGGAAATGTAGAAGCTATTGTAGAAGAGAAGGACGCAGACGAATTACAAAAAGAGATAAAAGAAATAAATGCAGGTATATATTGCTTTGATATACCAGAATTGCTAAGTGCACTTGAAGAAATCAACAATGATAATGCAAGCGGAGAGTATTATATAACTGATGTAATCAAAATAATGAATGACAAAGGATTAAAAACTGGTGCTACAATTGTTGAAGATAATACAGAGATTTTAGGTGTAAATGATAGAGTTCAATTAGAGATTTTAACAAGAATTTTAAGATTAAGAACAAATGCTGAATATATGAAAAAAGGTGTAACTATTGAGGATACTAATACTACATATATTTATGATGATGTAGAGATTGGAAGAGATACGGTTATACATCCAAATACTACCATTAAGTCTGATGTTAAAATTGGTGCTAATTGCGAGATTGGACCTAATGCTTATATTAGAGAAAAATGCAGATTAGCTGATAACGTGAAGATTGGTAATTTTGTTGAGATTAAGAATACACAAGTCGGAACTGGTAGCAAGGTACCTCATTTTATATATTTGGGAGATTGTGAAGTTGGAGAAAAGTGCAATATTGGCTGTGGTACTATAACTTGTAATTATGATGGATTTAATAAGAGTAAAACTAAGATTGGAGATCATGTATTTATTGGATCTAATACTAATTTGGTTGCACCAATTGAGGTTGGTGATAATGCTTTTGTAGCAGCAGGGTCAACTATTACTGATGATGTGCCTGAATATGCTTTGGCTATTGCTAGGGGAAGACAGGTTAATAAGGAAAATTGGAATAGAAAATAGAGATAAAAGTCAGGCTTTCTTTTTGGGGAAAGCCTGATTTTTTTAGTTGGTAGATTTGTGATATTAATAGTTGAGTTGTATTTTTATTGTTACATTTTCTGTTCGCCTGGGATGATGTAGTCTATTACACCGTAGATTAGTGCACCTATTATGGCTGCTATCCAAGATATTGAGTAGCCGGCTACGAAATATTGGGTTACATATAGTGTGACTGCTGCTAGGACAAATCCTACAAAACCTTTGCCGAAAGGACTTGCGTGTAAACCTGTAAATTTAACTATTAAGTAGTCTATTACTGTAAGAACGATTGCTGCTAAGGCTAATGACCATATATTACTTATACTAAATCCAGGTGTGAAAAATGCTGTGATTGCAAGAACAATTGCTGCTGCTACAAGTCTGCCTATTATCTGACCGGCTGTTCCCATTTCTGTGTTACTACCTGCATTTGCTTGATTGTTATCCATCGTTTTACCTCCTTTAATGACAAATGAAAATTTATGTTTTGCAATAATAGTATTGACAAAAATAAATTATCTATGCAAGTATAGTTTGAGAAAATTTGAGAAAAATATACTTAAAAATTGAAATTTGAAAATTATGGAGGTTGCAAATGTTAATTACGTTTATAAGAACATTAATATTATACATATTGGTATTGCTGGTAATGAGATTGATGGGAAAAAGGGAGATAGGGCAATTACAGCCGTTTGAACTTGCAATTTCGATAATGATTGCTGATTTGGCTTCTATTCCGATGGCTGATGTGGGGATTCCAATTTTTAATGGGATTATTCCAATTGTAGCATTGCTTATTATGCATTTGGTTATATCAAATATCAATTTAAGAAGTATTAATGTAAGAAAAATTATTTGCGGTAAGCCAAGTATTTTGGTGTATAGAGGGAAAATTGACGAAAAGGTGTTAAAAGGCGAGAAGTTCACTATAAATGAGTTGCAAGAAAGACTTAGGGGTAATAATGTATTTAATGTGGCTGATGTTGAGTATGCTATTTTGGAGACGAGTGGACAGATTACAGTTATTCAAAAGCCTAATAAAAGGACGACTATACCAGAAGATTTTAACATAATGCCTGAGTATGAAGGAATGAGCTATGATTTGATTGTTGATGGAAAAGTTATGTATGAAAACTTGAAGAGTCTTGGAAAAGATTACACTTGGCTTGAAAAAGAGGCTAAGAAGTTTAAGATTAAGCCTAATGAGGCTTTGCTTATGACTATTGATGGAAAGCAAGAGATATTCTGTCAAGCAAAGGAGAAGAATAAATGAGAGATACTGTTATAATTTTGATTATTATTGTTGCTGTTATAATTGGAAATGTTATATCTCAGAATATTTTGAAAGAGTATAGTGAAAGGCTAATTTTGAAGTTGGAAGATATAAAGGTGAGTATGCAAAATAAGGAGGCTTTAAAGCAGAAGGTTGAGGAGTTATCTGAATTGTGGGAGGAAGCGGAAGAAAAGTGGTCTATTATTGTAACACATCAGGAATTGGATATGATTAAGACTGCGATTTTAAATGTGAAATCCAGCATTGAAGCGGATGATTTTGATTTTGGATATGAACAAATAGAGAATTCTATTTTTTTAGTGGGGCATATAAAGGATAAAGGGGCTATGGAGTGGAAAAATATATTTTAAGCTATTGAAAAAATTTTTTCCTTATGATAGGATTTGAGGGACGGAGGAAAAAAGCAGATTCTGGTTGTAGCCGTTGCCAAAAGGAGAATACGATAAAAATTTATTTCATTCCTCGGCTTGCTGCATATCCTACGAAATCTAAATCGAATTTTACGAGCCTCTCCGAAGCCTTCGCTCCCTCATAAAATTTGATTAAGATTTCGTACGGCTATTCCGCGGCACATTCGTCATTACATAAATTTTTATCGTATTCTCCTTTTGGCAACTACTCTAAGACTTAATGTTTTTTCCTCCGTCCCGAGAAACAGGTGGAGGAGTGAGTTTATGGAGAGAAATGTTGAGGAATTGAAGGAAATTGCTAGAAATGTGCGATTGGGTATTGTTGAGGAGGTTTTTGAGGCTCAGTCGGGGCATCCAGGTGGGGCTTTGTCTGTGGCTGATATTTTGACTGTTTTATATTTTGATGAGATGAAGATTGATCCTGAAAATCCTGGTGATTTGAATAGGGATAGATTTGTTTTGTCTAAGGGACATGCTAGTGCAGGATTGTATTCGGTTTTGGCGAATAGGGGATTTTTTGATATTAGTGAGTTAAAGTCTTTTAGGAAGCTAAATAGTAATTTGCAAGGGCATCCGGATAGAAATAAGGTTCCTGGGGTTGATATGACTACTGGTTCGCTAGGACAAGGTTTGTCTGCTGCTTGTGGTATGGCTTTGTCTGGTAAGCTACATAATAGAGATTATAGGGTTTATTGCGTTTTGGGCGATGGCGAGATTGAGGAAGGACAAGTTTGGGAAGCTGCTATGTCTGCTAGTCATTATAAGTTAGATAATTTGTGTGTTATTGTGGATAATAATAATTTGCAAATTGATGGCAAAATTGAAAATGTTATGAGTCCATATCCTATTGATAAAAAGTTCGAGAGCTTTGGTTTTGAAGTTATGAATATTGATGGAAATGATATAGAAGAAATTATAAAGGCTTTTGATGTTGCTAAGAATATTAAAAATAAGCCAACTGCAATTATTGCTAAAACTGTAAAAGGCAAAGGAGTTGGGTTTATGGAAAATCAAGCTGGCTGGCATGGTAAAGCTCCTAATGAGGAACAATATTATAATGCAATAAAATCTATTAAGGAGGAAAAATAATATGAATGAGCAAATAAAAAAAGCCACAAGAGAGAGCTATGGTGAAGAACTTGAAAAATTGGGAAATGAGAATGAAAATATTGTTGTATTTGATGCGGATTTGTCTCAGGCTACTAAAACTAGCATTTTTGCTAAAAGTCATCCTGAAAGATTTTTCGATATGGGAATTGCAGAGCAAAATATGATGTCTACTGCTGCTGGAATGGCTACTTGTGGAGATATTCCATATGTAAGCACATTTGCTGTTTTTGCAGCAGGTAGAGCATATGACCAAATTAGAAATAGTATATGTTATCCAAAATTAAATGTAAAAATTTGTGCAACTCATGCAGGAATTACTGTTGGGGAAGATGGTGCAACACACCAAATGATAGAAGATATTGCACTTATGCGTGTTCTTCCTAATATGACTGTGATTAGTACCTCTGATGATGCTCAAACAAGATGGGCTGTAAGAGAAATTGCTAAAATAAACGGTCCAGTTTATTTTAGATTAGGCAGATTGCCTTCACCTGCGATTTATGAAGAAAATCAAAAGTTTGAAATAGGTAAGGCAGTGCAAATTGGAGATGGTACTGATGCGACTGTATTTGCTACTGGAATAACTGTTGCAGAGGCAATAAAAGCAAAAGAAATCCTTGAAGAAAAAGGAGTTAATATAAGAGTTGTAGATCTACATACAATTAAGCCAATTGATGTAGATACAATTGTAAAATGTGCAAGAGAAACTAAAAAGTTAATTTCAATAGAGGACCACAATATAATTGGAGGATTAGGTGGCGCTATTTCAGAAGTTTTAACAGAATATGAACCTAAAAAATTAGTTAGAATGGGAATAAAAGATACTTTTGGAAAATCCGGAAAAGCACAAGAATTGATGCAATATTTTGGAATAGTTGCAGATAATATTGTAGAAGAAGTTTTAAAATAATGCCAAATTATTCAAGTAGTGCTTTAAATTAAAGAAAAATCGATTAAATGTTATTTAAAACGATATATTTTTTAAAAAATATATCGTTTTTTTACTTGTAGGATATTGCAAAAAAACTTATTTATTGTTATTATATAAAAGAAAAAATATAATGAATTAAAGGGAGCAAAAATGATAGAGTTTAAGAATGTTAGTAAAGTGTATGATACTGGAACAGTTGCTGTAAAAAATGCAAATTTTAAAATTGAAAAAGGCGAGTTTGCGTTTTTGGTTGGTAGCTCTGGCTCAGGAAAATCAACACTTATAAAAATGATATTAAAAGAGGAGGAACCTACTTCTGGAAATATTATTATAAATGGTAAAGATACTACTTTTTTAAAACAAAGTAAAGTACCTTATTTAAGAAGAAGTATGGGAATTGTGTTCCAGGATTTTAGGCTATTGCCAGATAAAACTGTATATGACAATGTTGCCTTTGCAATGCATGTTGTAAGAGCTACACCAAAGCACATAAGAAGACAAGTTCCAATGGTTTTAGCTTTGGTAGGACTAAGTAATAAAGCAAAAGTATATCCGCACGAATTGTCTGGAGGGGAGCAACAAAGGGTTGCGCTAGCAAGAGCCTTGGTTAATAATCCATCTGTTATTATTGCAGACGAACCAACTGGAAATTTAGACCCAGATACTGCTTGGGATATTATAACATTACTAAATGATATTAACATGAGAGGAACAACAGTTGTTGTTGCTACTCATGCTAAGGAAATAGTAGATAAAATGAAGAAAAGAGTTATTGAAATACATCAAGGTGAAATAATAAGAGATATTAAAAAAGGTGGTTATGATAGTGAAATATAACATTTTAGGATATTTAATAGGTGAAGGTTTTAGAAATGTATTTAAAAACAAAAAGTCTACATTTTCGTGTTTGGCAATAATGTGTGCAACAATGCTTATTTTTGGTATGTTTTTCTTAATTGGAGAAAATGTAAAGAAAACTATGAAAGAACTTGAAGAAACACAAGGTTTCGAGGTGTTTATAACAGATGATGCCACAGATGCTGATATAGCCAAACTTGGAGAAGAAATTAAAGCAATTGAGGGTGTAAACACAATTGAATTTAGATCAAAAGATGATGCTTTATCAATAATGAAAGAAAGATTTAAAGAATATCAATATTTGCTAGATGGATTATACATACTTCCAAGATCATATGTTGTTAAACTAACAGATTTAGAGCTTAGCGAATCAGCTCAAAAACAAATTTTAGAGCTTAATTATGTTAAAAAGATAACAAGTAATGATAAAACAATGAAAACATTAGTAACATTAGGAAAAGGAATTAATACAGTCACAGCAGTTATACTTGTGCTTTTAATACTTATATCAATATTTATAATTTCAAATACCATAAAACTAACTGTTCACGCAAGAAGAAAAGAAATTTCTATTATGAAATATATAGGTGCTACAAACAATTTTATAAGGTCACCATTTATTGTAGAAGGTATAATAATTGGAATTGTAGCAGCATTAATTTCAGTATTACTAATAGGATTATCTTATAATTTTGTTGTTGAAAAATTGTTAACTTCACAAATGATGAGTTTAATCAATTTCAAATTATTAGGATTTAGCGAATTATTCAATTTAATAATTGTTGTATATTTAGTATTAGGAGTAGGTGTAGGTACATTAGGAAGTGTAATTTCTATGAGAAAATATTTAAAAGTATAAAGGAGAAGGAAATTCGTGAAGAAAAGATTAGCTATAATTTTTATAATAATAGCTGTAATTATATGTAGCATAGCACCACCAATAAAAGCTGAAAATGAAAACCTAAATAATGTAACTGAAAATCAAACAGAAACTGAAACAGAGAAAAAAGCAAATACAGTAGAGGACTTGCAGGCACAGCACGAAGAAGTTGAAAAACAAATACAAGAAAAAAATGAAAGACTAGAATATATTCGTTCTGTTTTGCCAGAAGAAATGGTAAAAATACAAGAACTTAATGACAAAATATCTTCATATGAAAAAGAAATAGCAAGTTTAGGCAGTGAAGCCGAAAAACTAGAATCTTCAATTGCTGAATTAGAGGAACAATTAGAAGTCGCACAGGAAAAATACGATTCACAAAAAGAGGCTTTTGAAACCAGAATGATAGTAATGTATGAGGCAGGAGAGACTACATATTTAGATGTTTTACTAAGTTCAAGAAGCCTTACAGAATTTATATCTACATATTATATGATGTCTGAAATTGCTAGTTTGGATAGCGAAATGTTAACAGAACTGGATAATGAAAAAAGAGTTATTCAAACTGCAAAAGAGTCCATCGAAAGGCAAAGAGAACAATTCAAAATTGCCAAAGATAATAAAGAAAAAACAGCAATAACACTTGAAAATACCAAAATTATAAGAAACAGCTATATGAATGAGTTAACAGAAGAAGAATTAAGTTTGCAACAACAAATTGATGCATATTATAACGAAATAAATAATATTGAAGCTGAAATTGTAATGCTTACAACTGCTAATATCGGTAGTGAGTATGCAGGAGGTGCAATGGCTTGGCCTGTACCAGGGTATTCAAGAATAACATCACCATTTGGAATGAGAACTCATCCATTTACCGGAGTATATAAATTACATACTGGAACTGATATTGGAGCTCCAATTGGAACTAATTTTATAGCAGCTAATTCAGGAGTGGTTATAAAAGCTGGATGGAACAATGCTTATGGAAATATGGTAATTGTTGACCACGGAGGAGGAGTTTCAACATTATATGCACATGGTTCTGAAATATTAGTAACAGTTGGTCAAACTGTACAAAAAGGAGACCCTGTTTTAAAAGTTGGAAGCACAGGATATTCAACAGGACCACATGCCCATTTTGAAGTAAGAATAAATGGAGAATATGTTGACCCAATGAATTTTGTAAAACCAAATTAATGGAGGTAATAGAAGTGAAAAAATATTTAGGAAAATTTGTGGCGATATTAGTTATACTCATATTAGTAACAGGAAACTCGTTGGCGCTGGCTGCCAGCAAAACTGCGATAAATAATGAAATTGGAGATGTAGACGACCAAATAAATAAAACCAAAGAAGATATTGGTGATGTTCAAGAACAAATGTCAGAAGCTAGAAAAGAAATAAACAAACTTAATGACAAAATAAGTGGATATGAAGACCAAATTGACGATTTAGATTCTCAATTAACTGAATTACAATCATCTATAAAACAACAAGAGGAAAATCTGGAAACAGAGGAGAAAAACTATAAAAAGCAAGAAGAATTATTCCATCAAAGACTAATTGTATTATATGAATCAGGAGAAACTTCATATGTTGATGTTTTACTTGGATCTACAAATCTTACAGAGTTTTTATCATATTATTATATGATGTCTGAAATTGCAGATTCTGATATGGAAATGCTAAAATCAATAGAAGCTAAAAAAGAGAAAATTCAAAATGAAAAAGATAATTTACAAGCAACAAAAGACCAGGTTACTGCAAAAAAAGAAAACATAGAACAAACAAGACAAGCTCTATCAGAAGCAAAGGCTACAAAAAACAAACAAATGTCAGAACTTTCTGATACTGAAAAAGCATTGCAAGAAGAACTTGAAAAATTTGAAAGCCATAAAAAACAATTACAAGCTGAATTAAAAAGAATTGCAGAAGAGGAAGCTAAAAAGAATAAGATAAATGTATCTACAAATCCAAGTGCTGCTGGATATATTTTTCCAGTTGCTGGACTTGGAAGAAGTAATATAACAAATAAAAGCTATCCATCATATGCTGGACATACTGGTGTAGATATCAATATAAATACAGTAGGTAAAAGCGTTGTGGCAGTAAAAGATGGTACTGTTGTAAAATCAGAGGCGAAATCTGGAAGTATAAAAAATTATGATGCAAACGGAAATTATGTTGGCTCATATAGTAGCTATGGAGAATACATAATAATAAATCACCATGATGGTACAATGACACTTTATGGTCATATGAAACCAGGTTCAAGAAAAGTATCTGTTGGACAAACAGTAAAACAAGGTCAAGTAATAGGTACAGTAGGAAACACAGGAAATTGTCTTCCAAGACCAACTCCATCAAACCCAACAGCAGGAACTCATTTGCATTTTGAGGTAAGAGTTGGAGGAAGTCCAGTTAACCCATTACCATATTTACCATAGAAATAAGAATACATTGTAAAAAATGGTATAGTATAATAAAGAAAATATATTTATGGAGGAAAAATAATAATGGAATACGAAAAAAAACAAAGGATTTATAAAACAATAATGCTTGTTATATTAGTTGCAGTTATAACTTTTATTGTAACAACTGTAATGTTATATAACAAAATAGGAGGAAACTCTGGAAATGTTAAATATGTAATGATTGGAGGAGATTCAAGTTCTACAAGCCTTATTTCAAGATTGAAAAATGTAGTTGATAAATATTACTTAGGAGATACAGACGAACAAAAAATGAGTGAATCTGCTGCTAAGGGATATATAGAAGGCTTAGAGGACGAGTATTCTGAATATATAACAGAAGAGGAATATGCAGAGTTTTCGCAAGAAATATACGGATCTTTTGTTGGAATAGGAATATATTTTGGAAAAAACACAAATGACGAAATGATGGTTGTATCAACTATTGAAAATTCAGCAGCAGAAAAAGCTGGATTACAGTCAGGAGATATAATTACAAAAGTTGACGATTATGAAGTAACAACAGATTCAACAACAAGTGAAGTTTCTGCTAAAATTAAAGGCGAAGAGGGAACAAAAGTTAAAATGGAAATCCTAAGAGAAGGCGAAAAAATGACTTTTGAAATAACCAGAGAAAATGTAAAACTACATTATGTTAAAGCCGAAGTTTTAGACAATAATATTGGATATATAACAGTATCAAGCTTTGACGAAGGCACAGCAGACGAGTTCAAAAACAAATTAGAAGAATTACAAAGTAAAAATGTAAAATCATTGATAATAGATTTAAGAAATAATGGTGGTGGAATAGTTCAAGAAGCTACACAAATTGCAGATTATTTATTAGATAAAGACCAAAAGATAATAATAACAAAAGATAAACAAGGAAAAGAAGAAATAACACTATCAAAAGAAGATAAAATAACAGATTTACCAGTTGTAGTGCTTGTAAACGGATATACTGCAAGTTCTTCTGAAATATTAGCATCTGCTTTAAAAGATAATAATAGAGCAAAAGTTGTAGGAACAAAAACATATGGTAAAGGAGTAATTCAAAATGTTTATAGATTAACAGATGGAAGTGCTTTAAAATTAACAACACATGAGTATTATACAGCAATAGGAAATAAAATAAACAAACTAGGAATTACTCCAACAGAAGATGTTGAGTTACCAGATGGAGTAAATGTTTACAATATACCAAGAGATAAAGATACACAACTAAAAAAAGCAATTGAATTATTGAAATAAGAAACAAAAAGCACAAATTACTTATTTAATGTAAGTAATTTGTGCTTTTTTTATTTTCCCTAACATATATATAAATAAACGTAGGAGGGAATTATGAAAAGAAAACAAGATAAAAGAAAAGAAAGCAAGCTAGATAGTTTACTAGAACTTCCAAAAGAAATTACAACAAATCAGCCTAAAATTACAATTATGGGCTTTGAAGAAATGTTAATAGAAAATTACAAAGGAATTTTGGAATATGAAGATTTTTACATAAAACTTGCTACATATATTGGAATTATAAACATAAATGGATTTAATTTAAAATTAAACCAAATGAGAGATGATACAATTTCTGTTACAGGAAAAATAGACAGCATAGACTTAGAAAGCGATATTGAAGGAGAATAGATGTGTTTGTAAGAATTATTTTGAATTATATAATGGGATATGTAACCATTAAGGTAGAAGGATATTATATAGAACGATTTATAAATATTTGCAAATCTAAAAATATTTTTTTCTGGAATATGAAAAGAGAAAAAGCTAGTATATTGTATGCAAATGTGGGAATACAAGAGTTTAAAAGAATAAAGTCAATTGCTAAAAAAGTAAGCTGTCATGTTCAAATTGAAAGAAAAAGAGGCTTGCCTTTTATTTTTAATAAATACAAAAAAAGAAAAATATTTTTTATATTGCTATTCCTTGTATTTTTATTGCTAATGATATGCTCTAATTTTATTTGGAATATAGAAATAACCGGTCTAGAAAAAATTCCGTATGAAGAAATGTATACAGAACTAGAAACAAATGGACTTCAAGTTGGAAAGCCTAAGGGAAAAGTAGATACAAAACAAATAATAAATGAAATAAGACTAAAAAGAAATGACATTGCCTGGATAGGAATCAGTATAAATGGAACAAATGCAAAAGTAGAAGTAGTAGAAGCAACAGAAAAGCCAGATATAGTTAACGAAAATGATTTTTGCAATATTATTGCAGATAATGATTGCTTAATTACAAAAATCAATGTTCAAAATGGAACTGCAATAGCCAAAATTGGAGATCTTGTGAAAAAAGGAGAAATCCTAGTAGAAGGAAAAATTCAGGGAAAATACACAGATACAATATATGTTAATTCGTCAGCTGAAATTGAAGGAAAGGTTTGGTATAGCAAGAAAAAACGAGAGAATTATACACAGGACTTAGAAGAAAGGACAGGAAATGAAGAAACGAAATATTCAATAAAATTTAATAATTTCCAAATAAATTTATATAAAACACTTTCAAAATTTCAAAATTATGATACAATAAGTAAGGAGAATAATTTGAGTATTTTTTCTAACTTTTATTTACCAATAGCAATAATAAAAACAACAAATTATGAAAAAGAAAATAAAGAGGTAAAATATGAGGAAGAAGAACTAAAAAATAAAATTATTAAAGAGCTAGAAGAAGAAATACAAAAAGAAATTGGAAACGAGAAAAATATAACAAATAAATATATCAATTACAAGAAAACAGAAAATGGTATGGAACTTGAATTAGTATATGAGGTCTTAGAAAAAATAGGGACAAAAGAAAAATTAAATATTTAAAAAGGATGGTATATATGGAAGAAAGAAGTTTAAGAGTATTACAAACAGATACAACATTTTTTTCAAAAATTTCTACAACAATTAGTAAGATATTAGTACCTACAAAAGTGGGAATAAATGGAATGTTAATATCTATAAAAAGAACCAATGTATTAAAAGCATATGAGGCAATAAATGCAAAAAAAGACGCACAAGATACTGAAAAAAAGGAAATGCACGAAAAAAAATATGAAGAATCATATGCCTTATATTTAGAAGCAATAGATAAATATGTAATGGATTCAATTTACACAAAAGTAAAAAACGATAATGCCTCAGATTTTGAAAAAACTGCATTATCAAAATATTATGAAATTACAAGACTTAAAGAAAACGAATATGTAGAATATAAAAGCAGAAAGCAAAAATATCTTTTGGAATTAGATTTTGAAGGAATAAAACTAAATAATAAAACAAAACTATATAATAGATATGTACCTTTTTATATATCTAAAATAGATACACTTTATAAAGCTATATTAAAAAATTATTCTGTAAAACTATCAGATAATTTAAGCTCAAAAACAGTTTCAAAAGAAAATATATATGAAAAAATATTTAAGACACTAGAAGAATATGTAGATGAAGTAATGCCAATTAAAGTGGAATCTGATAAGGAAAAATGTACAGAATTACTAGAAGATTATGATAAATTACAAGGTTTTGATGTTGGAAAATTAGACGAAATAAATCATATGGAAAAAAATATGAGATTGCTAGGGATTAGCAGAAAATTATTTACACATAGTTTGCCTTTAATAGTAGCAGAACAATGCTATATTGAGTTGTTAAAAAGAACTAGAAATTTAATTGTAAATGCTAAATCAGAAGATAAAAGAAATGAAGCCTATGAATTATTAGTTAATTTAATTGAAGATTTCAATGTAAAATTATTATCAACTAAAATTTATTGGGAAAAACCACAAGATAGAACAGAATACAAAGAATTCTGGGATAAATATAAAAATATTCAAGATGCAAAAGAAAAAGCAATATTATTCTTAAAAGCTGATTTGAAAAAATTGAATGCAAGTAAGAATAATTATAGTAAGATAATAAAATTGCACAAACAAAGATTAGTATCATATGGTGTTATGAGAGAAATAAAAAATGGTGCAAAAACATTAACAGGAAGGTATGCTAAAAAATGTTTGAGTTATTAGAAATTGAGTACTTAGATATAGAAGAAAATAAAGAAAATGAAGAATTAATAAAAAAAGTATTAGAGCAATGTTTTAAAAATGAAAATTTAAGTAAAGAAAGTTTATATGTAAATATAATACTTACAAACCCAGAAAATATACGAAAATTCAATAAACAATATAGAAATATAGATAAAGAAACAGATGTATTATCATTCCCAATGTTTGAAAAAGAAGAATTAGTAGATTTTCAAAGTAATTGCCAAGAAGTTTTAGGAGATATAATAATATCTATTGACAGAGTAAAGGAGCAAGCAGAGGAATATGGACATAGCTTTCAAAGAGAGTTATCTTATATGGTAGTTCACGGATTTTATCACTTAATGGGATATGACCATATGGAAGAACAAGATAAAATACAAATGAGAGCAAAAGAAGAAGAGGTATTAAGTGTATTAAAAATAGAAAGATAATGGAGCTGAAATTATGAAACCAAAAAAAGAAAATGATCAAAAATTGCATAATTCTAATTTTTTTGAAGCCTGTAAAAATGCAGTAAATGGAATAATATATGGAACAACAACTCAGTCAAATGTAAAAAAACAATTAGTAATTATAGCTTTTGTAATGCTTATAAGTTTGTTTTTTAATTTGTCAAAAGTCGAATTTATATGCTTGATTTTTGCTGTTGTATTGATAATATTTGCAGAAATGATAAATACTGCAATAGAAACGGTTGTTGATTTATATACAGATATTTATCACCCAAAAGCAAAAATTGCAAAAGACGTAGCAGCAGGAGCAGTAGTTATAACTGCACTAAATGCTGTTATAATAGCATATTTTATATTTTTTGATAAAATTGGGGCAATGGGAAATAGCATATATACAACTGTTATAAATTCGCCAACATATCTAGCTTTTGTAGTAGTGGCATTAATTATAATAATTGGCGTAGCATTAAAAGCTGCTAAGATTAAGGATAAAAAAACAAATAAAGAACTTGTAGTAAGTTGCCAATCAATGCTTGCATCAGCAGCTGTGGTTGCCACTTGGATTGTAACTGAAAATTTAGTAGCACTTTCATTTGCTTTAATACTTGCTGTAATGATATGTATGAACAGAATAGAAAGTAAAGAAAGAACTGTGTTAGAAGTTGTATTAGGAGTAATGATTGGAATTTTAGTAACACTATTGATGTATGGACTAGCTTTGTTTAAATAAAAAAGAAATGGGGAATGAATATGAAAAAAGCTCTAATAATCATATTAGTAATTGTTTGTGTTTTAGCAGGAGGCTATTTGGCATACAGATATTATGCAGAAAATAACCAAAGTGGTTCGGGAGAATCCCTTGCTGACAATGAGCAAAAAGATGATGGAACAATAGTTGTAGAATTAAACAAGGAGCCAGAAAAAACAGTAAACATATACAAGGGAACAGATAGACCAATTGCAGTAATGATAGATAATAACAGAAAAGCATGGCCACAAGCAGGTTTAAATGAGGCATACTTAGTATATGAAATTATAGTGGAGGGCGGAGAAACTAGATTGATGGCTTGCTTTAAAGGAGTAAACTTAGAGAAAATCGGCCCAGTAAGAAGTTCAAGACATTATTTCTTGGATTATGCAATGGAAAATGGAGCAATATATGTTCATTATGGTTGGAGTCCACAAGCTCAGTCAGATATAGGTACATATAAAATAAATAATATAAATGGCATAACAGAAAGCGGGAAAACATTTTGGAGAGTCAAAGATAAAAGTTCACCACATAATGCTGTAACAAGTACACAAAATATATTAGCATCAGCTGAAAAGAAGGGATATGCCACAACATCTAATGTTACAAGTGTTTTAAATTATGTTGTAGATGAAGTGGAACTTACAGAAGGAACTAATGCAAACAAAATTGTAATACCATATACAGACTCTCACAAAGTAATGTATGAGTATAACCCAGAAACAAAGATGTATACAAGATATTCAAAAGGAGAATTACAAAAAGACTGGTCTACAAAGGAAAATGTAACAACAAAAAATATAATTATAACAAAAGCTAAAAACTATACATTAAATGACAGGGAAAACAAAGGTAGACAAGGTCTAGAAAATATAGGAAAATTAGAGGGATATTACATAACAAATGGAAAAGTAATTCCAATAAATTGTACAAAGGATAGCAGAATTAGCAAGACTAAATATGAAGATTTGAATGGAAAAGAAATAGAAGTAAATGATGGTAGAACTTTTATTCAAATATGTCCAATTGACTCAGAAATAATTTTTGAGTAATAGGCGACAAGTTTTGGCAAATTTAGCAAAAAATATATGATATAGTAAATAAAACGGAGGAACATATGACAGAATTTAAATCAGGATTTGTATCAATAATTGGAAAAACAAATGTAGGAAAATCTACAATGTTAAATAGTTTAATAGGTACACAAGTAGCGATAACAACATCAAAACCACAAACTACAAGAACTGCAATAAAGGGAATTGTAAACAGAGATAATTCGCAAATTGTATTTATAGATACCCCAGGAATACACAAAACAAAAAATAAATTTGGTGAAGCAATGACTAATATTGCATATGAGGCACTAGGAGAAGTTGATGTAATTTTATTTCTAATAGAAGCTACTTACAAACAAATTGGCCAAGCTGATAAAATAATATTAGAAAAATTAAAAGAAAAACACAAAAAAGTAATATTAGTAATAAACAAAATAGACTTAGTTCCAAAAGAAAATTTGTTAAATTTAATAAATTTATACAAGGAAGAATACGACTTTAAAGCAATTGTTCCAATATCTGCATTAAAAAATAAAGAACTTGAAACATTATTAGACGAAATAGAGAAACTTTTACCAGAGGGTCCAGCATATTATAATATAGACGAATATACAGATCAAACAGAAAGACAGATAGTAGAAGAAGTGGTAAGGGAAAAATGTTTGAAACTACTAAATGACGAAGTACCACACGGAATATATGTTAAAGTAGAAAAAATGAAACTAAGAAAAACAAAAAATGGAGAAGATATATATGATGTTGACATAAATATTTATTGTACAAGAAATTCACATAAAGGAATAATTATAGGAAAAAATGGAGAAATGCTAAAACGAATTGCATCATATTCAAGACAAAAACTTGAAAAAATGCTAGACATAAAATTAAATATGAATATATGGGTTAAAGTTCAAGAAGATTGGCAAAACAAGGATAGCATAATTAAAAGTTTGAATAAACAAAGTTAATTTTTTCTAGTATGTATTTTACTAAAATACAAATGATAAATAAAGGTAAAACTGCTTAAAAGTTTAAGGAGATGATATTATGATAAAGCAAATCGCGTGGAATACCTTTAAAAATACAGGGAGTATAGATACATTTTTAGAAATTACAGAAATGAGAAAAATAGAAGATAATATTTTATTGGGTGAAAAAAATGGGGACAATCAAAACAAAGGGAATAATAATTGCAGAAAATAATATGGATGATTTTGATAAAATGCTTACAATGATTACACCTGGAATGGGTAAAATTGCGTGTGCAGCCAAAGGAGCAAGAAGAACAAAAAGCTTGCTCCTAGGTGGCACGCAATTTTTATGCTTTGGAGAGTATGTACTATACAAAGGTGGAGAAACATACAATATAAATTCATGTGAACCAATTGAAGTGTTTTATAATATTAGAGTGGATTTAGATAAGCTAAAATATGCGGTTCATATAACCAAAATAATGAATGATGTAGTGCAGGAAAACCAAAATTGTTATCGTATTTTACAACTATTTTTAAATACATTATATGTCATATCTGAAAAAGATATGAATTTGGATTTAGTACTTGCGATATTCAAAATGAAACTTTTATCAATGATTGGATATATGCCAAATGTAAGAGAATGTAGTAACTGCAAGAGTAAGGAAAATATAAATAATTTCAGCTTCAAATATAACGGATTTTTATGCGACACTTGTGCAAAACAAGACACCGGAGCCTTGCATATCTCAGAGAACACCAAATATGCAATTCAATACATAACAATGAGCGAACCAAAAAAAATATTTTCTTTCAATATGCCAGAATGTGACTTAAAAGAGCTGCAGATAATATCAAAAATATATTTTAATGAAAAAATGGAAAAGGAATATAAAATAGAAGAATTATTTTGAAAAGTCGAATTTTGTCGAAATCTTTTTTGCTAATTTGTCTCACAGAACTTGATTTTAAGCATTATGCTATGGTACAATATTAACATAAATTTGCAAGGAAGGAGGAGTTTATATGGGACAAGAAATTAAAGACATACTTATTTCAATTCAAGGAACGGTTATCCAAATTCAACAAGAACAACGAAAGATGGGACAAAGAATAGCCAACTTAGAAGAAGGACAGGAAAAATTGAAACAAGGACAAGAAGAATTAAGACAAGAAGTGACTGGCTTGAAACAAGAAGTAACTGAATTGAAACAGGATGTAACTGGCTTGAAACAAGAAGTAACTGGTTTGAAACAGGATGTAACTGGTTTGAAACAAGAAGTAACTGGTTTGAAACAAGGACAAGAAGAATTGAAGCAGAAAATTGACAGATTAGAAAAAAGACAGGATGCGATGTACCGTGAAGCGGTTTTACCTATAAAATATAATCAAAATGAAATAAATGAGAATCTTAGAAAAGGTATTCAAGAAATCAAAAGTGAGTTACAATCTATTAAAACTTCAAATTATGTTCAAAAGGTAATCTAATAATTTCTAATTGAACAATCAAAGCATAAATAGCGTATAGTTAAGAGTATTAAAAATATTTTTAACTATACGCTATTTATTATACTGATAGTAAAATAAAAATGAATTTTATGAAAGTTTTGTGTATGGGCTTTACAAGTTTGAATTTTAATAATATAATAGGCTTGTAATACAAAATGAAAGGAGAATTACTATGGATATTAAAATAGTAGGAAAAGATTTAAAGGCAACTGACGCTATAAAAGATTACACAGCAAAAAAATTAGAAAGAATAGAAAAGTATTTTGAAGGAGACATTGATTGCTTAGTTACCATTAAAGTAGAAAAAAATGTTCAAATTGCAGAAATGCAAGTATCAGTAAAAGGAGATACATACAGAGCTGTTACAGAACATAGTGATTTGTATGCTTCAATAGACAAAGATATTGACATATTAGAGGGACAAATTAGAAAAGCTAAAACAAAAAAAGAGAGAGCAAACAAGGAAGATTCTTTAAAACAAAAAGCTATGGAAGGCATGAATACAGAAACTAAAAAAATAGAAGACGAAATTTTAAAAATTTCATATTATGACATAAAACCAATGACACCAGAAGATGCAAAATTAAAATTGCAAGAAAGAAAAGACAGATTTATGCCTTTTGTAAATATTGAAACAGGAAAAGTAAATGTTATATTTAGATTAAAAGATGATGCAAACTATGGTTTATTAGAACCAGAAGCATAAAATAAAAAACAGCCAATATTAAAACTAATATTGGCTGTTTTTATTTTAAAAATTTATCAAATAAAAAACTTGAAAAAATTTCTAGTTTAAAAAGATTTAAAATGCACATCATATATATTGAAAAGACATAGTAAAGTTTTTTCAATATATAAATAGCAAAATCCTAGGAGGTGAATGTACAATGGCTAACAAGAATTCAAACAAAAAATTAGTTCCAGAAGCTATGGATTCATTAGATAAATTCAAATATGAAGTAGCTAGCGAAGTTGGAGTTAACCTAAAAAATGGTTACAATGGAGATATATCTGCAAAAGATGCTGGTAAAATAGGTGGAAACATGGTAAGAAAAATGATTCAACAGGCTGAAAACCAAATGATTGGTAAATAACTAAATTTGCGGAAAAACAAAATAGCACATCTAAAATTTAGATGTGCTATTTTGTGATAGTAATTCATTACCAAAGTGATACAAAAAAACCAAGTTATACCAGTACATACATAAACTAATGTTACTATAAGATTACACAAATATTACATTTATATTACATTTGTAATATTTGTTGTTTATGGTCTAAATGTGTTGTATAATAAAAGAAAAAATTGTTTTTTTATCATGTATGATAAATTCTAAGGAGGAATATAAAAATGGCAGTTAATCCAATGCAAAGAAAGGCGAGACAATCTTTCTTATTAGGAATGTTATTAATGCTAGTAATAGCAGCAATAGTAGTGGGCATATTATTTATGCAAATAATGAATATGAAAAATGAACAAGATGCAACAGCAAATGCTTCAAAAACAGTGTATGTTTTAAAAAGCGATATAAAATCAGGAGAACCAATTTCAGCGGGAAACCTTGAAAAGCAAACACTTGTAACAACCTTAGCAAATGGAGAAATAGCAAATCCGGCAAATTTAACAGAAAATACACTAGCTAAAATTGATTTAGGAAAAGGAACAATATTAACTCAATCAATGTTGGTTGAAGAAGAAGAATCAAATGACGATTCTTTAAGAACACAAGAATTTAATATGCTTACATTACCAACGGATTTGCAAACAGACGATTATATTGATATAAGATTTATGTTACCAAATGGTCAAGACTTTATAGTCGTTTCTAAAAAGAGAGTTTTACAATCTAGTGAAAATACTATATTCTTAAAACTTTCAGAAGCTGAAATATTAACAATGAGTAATGCTATTGTAGAATCTTACATAACAGAAGGAAGTATGCTATATGCTACTAAATATGTTGATGCAGGAATACAAAATGCAGCAACGCCAACATATGCTGTAAGCAAAGAAGTTCTAGATTTAATAGATAGCAACGCAAATATAACAACAACAGCAAAAAATGCTTTATATTCAAGATATGTAGCTAATAACAGATCACAAATCAACAATGTACTAAGTGCTAACATGGATGATTATGCAGCACAAGTAAATGACAAATTTGACGAGCAAATAAGAAAAGCGCAAGAAGAAAGAAGTAGATACTTAGAAACATTAGGACAAACTGATTATTAATATTAACACAGGGAGGATATAATGAAAAAGATAGGACTCATAGGAGCATACGATAAAACAGATTTTATATTATATGTAGCTAAAATATTAAGTGTATTAGGCAAGAGCGTTATTGTAATAGACACTACTGTAACTCAAAAAGCAAAATATGTAGTTCCAGTAATAAACCCAACAAAAGCATATTTAACAGAATACGAAACAATAGATGTTGCAGTTGGATTTAATAAAATGCAAGAAATGAGAGAATATCTAGGATTACAAGAAGGAGAAGAACTACAATACGATTATGCTTTAATAGATATAGATTCACCAGAGGCATTTAACGATTTTAATATGAATGAAGCAACAACAAGCTTTTTTGTAACATCATTTGATTTATATGCTTTAAAAAGAGGACTAGAAGTATTAAGTGGACTTACAGAAAACATAAAAATGACGAAAGTTTTATTTTCTAAAAATATGCTTAAAGAAGATGACGAATATTTAGATTTCTTGTCAATAAAATACAAAGTTGAATGGGAAAAAGAAAAAATATATTTCCCTTTTGAACAAGGGGATCAAAGCATAATAATTGATAATCAAAGAGCAGCTAAAATTAAACTGAAAAATTTGAGCACAGCATATAAAGAAGGACTTGTTTCAATGGTAACACATATATTACCAGAAACAAGCTATTCAGAAGCTAAAAAAGCATTAAGAGTTGCGGAAAAAGGAGCGTAGAAAATGGCGGTTGTAACATTTTGGAGTAATGGAAAAGAAGAAACAGCAAAAACCTTATCAATAGCTGCTATTGCCACTGATATGGCAATAGAACATAATTACAAAATACTATTGTTATCAACTAACTATAATGATGATACATTAGAAGGATGTTTTTGGGAAAAACCAAAGCCAAAAAAATCTTTAATACAATTTGCACCACCTGGGGCTGTTGCTGAATTTGATAATGGAATAGAGGGATTAGCAAAAACTATAAAAGCAAATAAAGCAACTCCTGAACTAATTAGTAATTATACAAAAATAGTATTTAAAGATAGACTTGATGTGTTATTATCAATAAAAAGTGGATCTTATGACGAATATGCTAGATTAAGAGATATATATCCAGATATATTACAAGCTGCAAATCAATATTATGATTTAATTCTAGTTGATGTTAATAAAGGATTAGATAGTGAATTTATAAGAGATATATTAAAAAAATCTGATTTAGTAATAACCAATTTAACGCAAAGAATAAAAATAATAGACGATTTTATGAAGGTTAAAGAAAAAGAAAAAATCTTCCAAAGAAAAAACAATATGATACTAATAGGAAGATATGATAAATATTCAAAATATACTGCAAAAAATATTGCAAGATATATGAATATAAAAGATGAAATAAATGTAATACCTTATTCAACGTTATTCTTTGAAGCTTGCAATGAAGGAAAGGTTGCAGATTTCTTTTTAAGATATAGAACAATAGACGAAACAGATAGAAATGCTACTTTTATAAAAGAAGTACAAAAAGTTACAGAAAATATTGATTATAAATTACAAGAATTAAGAATGCAAATGTAACTTAAAAAAGAGGAAGGAGAAGACCTATGAATGCTACTAATATAGTGCTTATGATAGGAGTTGTAATACTAGCGATAGGTGCCATTGTATATTATTTACATAGCAAAAAAGAGAAAGAAAAAGAAAATGAAGAAGAAATAGATGTAGACGATAAAACATATACAATAGAGAAAATGACAGCATTTGTAAAGAAAAGACTAGACGAAATTACAAAAATAAACCTATATGATATAGGACTATCAGAAGAGGAATTAAAAAGAAGAAAAGCAAAGAAATATGAATTAAAGAAAGCACTTAAAGGTTGTACATATGGAGATGTTAATGATAAAAAATATGTAAAAGAATTAATATATGATTTACTTTCAAAAGAATATGGAGTAGATGAAATGAATATTTCAAGAGCAATTCATTTTGATGTTCCATCCCTTTTAACTCCACAAGATAAATTCGATATATTAATATATATGTATAGAAAAGAATTTGGATATGAAGCATTACCAGAGCTTATAAAAAAATATAATTTAGATTCTTTAAAATATGTCGCAGGAGAAACAAAACCATCATATGTAATAACAAGTGAAGAAATAAGTGATATATTTGAAAAAGAAAATTTAGTATTAACTTTTCAAGATAAACTAAATGTATTATGCCAAAGAATATATCAACATTACAAGGGATTTAGTAGTATAGACGAAATTAGAGATATGAACATAGATGGTGTATCTGGTGGTGTATCTGGACTTCCAGAATCTTTCCTAAGCCAAGTTGCACAAGCTGATGGAGATTACTTAGACCAAATAATGGAACACAAAGTTCCACGTGCTTGTGATAGTATTTGGATAATGTTCCATGGTAAATCAATACGTTTAGCATTTTTATCATTTGGAACAGAAGCAGAATTAAAAAGAGTATGCCAAAACATATATAAATACAATAACCCAGGTCAGTTATCTGATACAAATGGTTACAAAATCAATGAAATGAAGGATGGTTCTCGTGTTGTTGTTGTTAGACCAAGTATGTCTGAAACATGGGCATTCTTCGTAAGAAAATTCGACGTAAAGAGAGCTACACTAGAACAAATTATTCAATTCCCTGGAAAAGAGGAAGCAATAGATTTATTAAAATATCTAGTAAAGGGTGCAAGAATTATATCACTTACAGGTGAGCAAGGTTGCCGGAAAAACAACAATGCTTATGGCTATGATAGAAAATATATACGAAACAATGAACCTTCGTATCACAGAAACTGCGTTCGAGTTGCATTTAAGAAAAATATATCCAACAAGAAACATTTTATCAATGCGTGAAACAGAAACAGTATCTGGACAGGATTGTTTGGACGTTCAGAAAAAGACTGACGGTTCTGTAAACATTATCCGGAGAGGTTGCAACAGACCCCGTAGCATCTTGGATGATTCAATCTGCACAGGTTGCATCTAAATTTACATTGTTTACACACCATGCTAAAACATTCCCGGATTTAGTTACAGCACTTCGTAACTCTATGTTAAGAGCAGGAGTATTTAAAGATGAAAAAACAGCAGAAGAACAGGTTGTACAAGTATTAAACTTTGATATCCACTTAGTAAAAGACTTCCGTGGTAGAAGATACATCGAAAGAGTAACAGAATGTATACCAGTAGAACAAAAAAATGAATATACATTTAATCACAGAAATGAAAAAACAATGGAAGGAAAAATCAATAGCTTTATGGATAATGCTACATATTACTTTACAAAAACAACAAACCGTGAATTATTCAAATATCAAAATATACTAGAGTATCATGATGGAGTATATGTACTAACAAACAAAATATCAGACACAAACATAAAAGAAATGAGAAACAATATGGATGAATCAGATGTTGAAGCATTTGATAAATTCGTAGAAAGAAACTGGGGAACACCAAAAGAAGAAAAAACAGAACAAGAACCAAAGAAAAGAAGAGGAAGAGCTAAAAAAACAGTATAACTTCCAAACAAAATAAGGAGGTAACAAATTTCAATGGATAACGATATGATAAAATATTTAATTTTCATTGTAGGTGGATTACTAGTTGTAATTGGAATAGTGTATGCAATACTTTACAAAAAAACAAATACCAAAGAAATGAAACAATTAAAACAACTACGTGAAGGCACCAAAGAAAAAAGTTTCTCAATGGAAATTATGTATCAAAAATTATACTTAATATATTTGAAAATACCATTCTTAAAAAGATATGTAATTAAATTAAGAAGAAGACTTGAAATTATAAACATTGAAGACGAATATGTTACAAGAAAACAAACAGCATCAAGTATAACAAAAGCATTGGCAATAGCAATTCCTTTTACAATATTTGTTATAGCATTTACACATAGCAACTTCCTTTTAATGTCAATAATTTTAATATTTGAACTATTCCTAATAGAAACAATAATGGATGGAATGGTTGATAAAATCGACAACAAATTACTAAAACAACAAATAGACTTCTTTGCTGAAATAAGACATGCTTACCATGAATACAACATGGTTGAAGAAGCCATATACCAAGTAGCACAAGATGACGAAGTAGAAATATCAAGACAGGCAGAAAAAATATATGAAATACTAATTTCAAATGATCCAGAATCAGAACTTGAAAGATACTATGATGTTGCACCTAATAGTTACTTAAAGGAATTTGCGGGAGTATCATATCTAACAAAAGAGTTTGGAGATAGAAAAGTAGATAAAGCATCTCTATATTTGAAAAACTTAAACAATATAACACAAGAAATGCAACTAGAAATATTAAAAAGAGATAAATTAGACTATGTATTTCAAAGTTTATCAGTAATTACTGTTATCCCTATTTTAGGACTAGAACCACTAAAAGCTTGGGCAGTTGGAAATTTTGCTTTTACAGATAGCTTTTATAGTGGAAAATGGGGAATGCTTGTACAAATGCTAATAATCATATTAACATTTGGATGTTACATATTACTTAGAAAATTAAAAGATAATGGTGGAAACACAAATGTAACTAAAAATATGGAAAATCCAATACAAGCAAGACTTTATAAAAATAAATTTGTAAAGAAAATAGTGGATTTATTTATACCTAAAAAAGGTTCACCAGATTATAGGAAAACAGTAAGATTATTAAAAGAATCTGCATCAAAAAGTAAAGTTGAATGGCTATATGTAAATAGATTATTATTTGCAATAGGTGGTTTTTGTATATCACTATTCTTATGTTTCCAATTACATGTATTAACAGTACAATATGTATATACAGAGCCAACATCTGATAATAATATACTTGGGGATATGTCAGCAACAGATAAAAAGAAAGCTGAAAAGAAAACAGAGGAAGATAACAAAATCTTAGACCAACTTGCAAAAGTACCAGAATCAAGTGTTACAAAAGAATATGTAAGAAAACAAGTTGCACTTTCTGGATTTTATAATGGTGCAACAGACGAACAATTAACTACTGCAACAGAAAGAATTTTAAATAAATATAAAACAGTACATAGTGAGTATTTGCAATGGTTTGAATTGCTTATTGCATTAGTAGTTGGAGTAGTAGCTTATTCAGCACCAATATGGTTATTAAAATTTCAAATGAAAATGAGACAAATGGAAATGGAAGACGAGGTAATGCAATTTCAAACCATTATACTTATGCTTATGAAAATAGAAAGAGTTAATGTTGAAATGATGCTAGAATGGCTAGAAAGATACTCTAACATATTCAGAGAACCAATATCAAAATGTGTAAACAACTATGAAAGTGGTGCATGGGAAGCATTAGAGGAATTAAAAAATGAACTAGTATATATTCCTTTAATAAGAATTGTGGAAAGTCTTCAAGCAGCAGTTGAAAAAATACCAATTGAAGATGCTTTTGACGAATTAGATTCAGAAAGAGCATATTACCAAGAAAAAAGAAAAGATGCAAACGAAAGACTTATAGCAAAAAAAGGAAGAATAGGAAAAGCAATTGGATTTGCTCCAATGATAGCATTATTTGTAGGATACTTAATTGTTCCATTAGTAGGGCTAGGCTTAATGAATATGACAAATTCTTTCGCTTCAATGTCAGCCATGATGTAAATAGGAGGTAAATATGGAGAACGCATCAAAAGCATTAACAATGGCCGCAGGTGTTTTAATAGCAGTATTAATTATTGTACTTATATATGTATTATTAAACAATCTTTCCGATTTATCTAAACAAGATGAACAGCAATTACAGGCAAAACAAACCGCTGCATTTAATAAAGAGTATGAGTCATATGATAAAAAATTGATGAGGGGAACCGAGTTAATAACGTTAATAAATAAAGCGATAGCTAATAATGAAAAATATGATAATGAACATGAAATATATGATGTAAATATTGTATTTACTTTAAAATCAGATGTAACAGAAATTGAAATTACCGTAAAAGATAATAAACAGATAGGAAAGGAAAAAAAGACTGTTGTATTTGAAGGTAATAAGCAGGTCGAATTGAAAAGTAAAAAAGCAGAAAATAGAATTAATCCGGATTTAGAAAAGTTTATGCAACTAGGAGTTCATGAATCAGTCGGTGCTTATCAAATAGTATACGCTAAAAAACCAGATGGAGAAGAAGATTTAAAATCATATACAAAAACATATAATGCATATACAAACTTCAAAAGAAAAATATTTAAATGTGTGAAAATAGGATATAGTGATGAAACTGGTAGAGTGAATTATATGGAATATGAAGAGCAAGATACATCAAATTTAGATGGATATAATTAGAAAATAGGAGGTAGAAATGGAGAATGCATCAAATGCGTTAATAATTGCAGGTGGAGTTTTAATAGGTGTATTATTATTATCGATAATAGTTGTTGCATTTCAAGGAGCCGCAGATTTGGCAAAAAGTTATGATACAAGCATTGCTTCTACCTCATTACAGGCATTTAATAATACATTTGAAAAATTCCAAGATTCAGATGTAAACATACATGATATAATTACACTTGCACATTTTGCAAAAGATTATAATACGAAAAATCTTTTAGAAAAAACAGATTCTATATATATAACCGTAAAATGTGAAAGTACAGCAGGAAAAAGAGAAGAACTACAAGATAAAACAGATAGTGAATTATTAACTTTCTTGGAAGCAAATACTTTTTCAAAATTAGCAAATGGACAAGAAAATAGTGAAGGTAATCTTCAAAAATACAAATGTAAAGATATCCAGTACAATGAAAATACAGGGGTAGTTACAGAAATTACCTTTGAAAAAGTAAAAGAAAACACATAATAAACTATTGCAAAAATCGTCAAAAAATACTATAATATTTATGTAGGAGTGTTTGAATTGAAAAAACAAACAATAGCAATCTTTATATTATTTGTAATAATTGTTATAGCAGTAGCTGTTGCTGTATCGCAAAATATACAAAAACAAAGAGAACTTAGCAATTATAATAATCAATATGAACAATATAAAGATATAGAAGTTTATGGAACAGATGTAGCAACATTAATAAATAAAGCAGTAGATAACAATGAAAAAAACGAAGTTCCAAAAGACGAAAATGGCTATTATATAGCAAATAATACGAATTCTGTAAAAATATATTTAAAACTAGAAACAGAAGGAGACAATTATCCAATGGAAAGAATAGTTAAATTAGGTATGACAGAATTTGTAAAAAACTTTAATTTAGAAACATTTACTTGCACTAAAATAAATTATCATAATGAAACTGGAAAAGTAAGTGAAGTATATTTGGAAGTAAAATAAATTAGTTATTAATATTTTAGTTTAGAAAACTAAAAATAAAAATATATTATATAAAATTCAAAGGAGGAAATTTTTATGGAAAACGCAACAAAAGCACTTATGATAGCAGGTGCAGTTTTAATCGCAATTTTAATCATATCAGTAGGTATGATGATATTTAGTCAAGGAGATTCAGTTATTAAAGGTTCACAAGGAAAAATAGACCAAGTTGCAGTACAAGCTTTTAATAGTGCTTATGATTCATATGAAGGAGACCAAAAAGGTTCAGCATTAAAACAATTAATATCAACAGTTATATCATCAAATGCTACATATGAAGGAACACAAGACGATAAAGTAATATCTGTTAAAGTAGGAACAAGTGAAGCAGCAAAGGATTCAAAAGGATTATCAACAGCAAGAGCAAGTTTAGTTGCTGGAAAAGCATATACAGTTTCATTTGATTATAATACATCAGGATATATAAATGTAATTAATATTGTTGAAAAAACAGAAAATAATAAAAATGGCTTAAAATAATAAAATATAAGGAATGGTGTATAAATGGATAATGCAGTAGATGCTTTAAAAATAGCTTTTGCAGTGTTGGTATTTGTAATGGCGATAACTGTATCAATAACAGCTTTTGATCAAGCAAAAGCTACATCAGACGAAGTATTCTATATGGCAGACAAAACAAACTTTTATGAATACCCATCAAAAGATGAACAAAAACAAAATCAAAAACTTAAATTAGAAGAAGGGAGAATTGTTTCAATAGAAACAATTATTCCCACTTTATATCGTTATTACAAAGAAAATTTTAATGTAATAATTCTAGATAAAGAGGGAAAAGAAGTATGCACATTTAACTTGGAAAAAGAAATCCAAGATTATAGTAAAAACTATAAAAATGCTCCGTGGTTAGGTAATGCTAATGAAGATACAAAATTAAGAGTTGATGTAGAAGTAAGTGGTGAACACAAAGTAATTAATGGAGTAGAATATAAATCACAAGCCGAAACAAATAAAAGTGCTAAACGGTTTATTAGCTTATGCAAAAGGAAAAAAATTCAGAGAAACGTTTAAAGAATACAGATACAGCGGAAAAGAAGTAACTGTTGATGATGATGGAAACATTGTATATTTATATAAAGAAGATGAAAAAGGAAATCTTACATATGTAGATAGTAATGGAAAAGTTAACAGTCAAGAGAAGTTAAATGGAGATAAAGAAACCTTGGAATTGGTAAAAGGTAATACTAAAATTGAAATAATATACACAGAATTACCAAGTTCAAATCAAAATAATAATTCTGAAAACAATACAGATAACAATTAGGAGGAATAAAAATGGGAGATTCTTTAATAACAATTATAGCCATATTTTTAGCAGCAATTTTAATGTTTGTTTTTCCGCTTATGTCAATATCTGAAAGAAATGACGATATTGCACAATTAGGAGTTCAAACAGCAACAATTGAATTTGTAGATAATGTAAGTACACTTGGAAAAATAACAGAGGACAATTACAATTCTTTTATGCAATCATTAGCAGCAACAGGAAATAGTTATGATGTGGAAATGGAAGTTAAAGTTTTAGATGAAAACCCAGGTAAAAAAACAACTTGGGCAGTATCTGATAAAATAGGTGAAAATATATACTATTCAGTTTATACATCTCAAATTGAAGATGTTTTAGGAAGTAATGGAAAATATGTATTAAAAGAAGGAGACATTGTTTCTGTAAGTGTAAAAAATACAAATACTACAATATCTCAAATGCTTAGAAACTTCTTTTATACAGTAAGTGGTAGCGATACATACCAAGTATATGCACAACACGCTGCAATGGTAAAAAGTAATGGAAAATAAAGCTCCACAAAAGATAATATAAAATGGGGGCGAAATATTTTTTTCGTTCCTTATTTTATTTTAAATATGTAGTATGAATTAAAATACTATATATTTAAAATAAAATTTAAAACTAATTTTAAGTAGGTGAAAAACAAATGAATTTGCAAACATTATCTATAATTCTTATAATTATAATATTGCCAATAACACTTATACTATCAGCATATACGCAAACTCAAATAAATACATTATCTGAACAAACTTTAATGAAAACAAGACTTAGAAATGCCACATATGATGCAGTTGTTGCATTCCAGTTAAATACAGTACATAACACATATTCAACAGTGTCAGATTCTATGAGAAGAGATGTAAATGCTGTTATTCAATCTTTTATGACTAACTTAGCAGGAAAAATAGGAATGAGTGGGGCTTCTGAAAATGTTATAAAACCATATATACCAGCAATTGTATTTACAATGTATGATGGATACTATATTTATTCACCCGCAAAAACAGATAAGACAGATGAAAATGGGAATAGCTCAACAACATATGACCATGTTTTAAAACCATATATTTACTATACCAAAAGATATGTTGATGATGACAAAAATATAGATATAGTAGTTAATTATTCATTAGATAATTATATTGTAATAACAGGAAATGTAGGAACACAAGGATATGTCACAAAAGCAGGATATTTAGTAGCAAAAGAACAAACAGTAGATGAAAACGAAGATTTAGTAAAACGTTTACCAATAACAACAATAACATTTAGTGATAAAGATAATAAAAGCTCAATAGACAATAGCGAAAAATTTGATATAGAACTAGCTGATGTCCATGTTACTAGTGAACTTATGAAAGTAGATAGACTTCAAAATGGAGTATATTTGAAAGATACAAGATTATTTGTAGATCCAGAACAATTATCAATAAATTATAAAGACGATTTTCTAGAATCAATTGCACAAAGTGTACTAAATGCAAGATTAACTAATCCAACTTATTCAGATTTAAGTACAGCAGAATTGAAAAATGCAATTGACAAGTATAAAACTCAATATGGAACACTTCTTAGAGATACCGATATTGGAAAAATCAATTTATCTGAAAACTTAATAAAATATAAAAATACATTATATAAGAATAGGAAATATTATAAACCAAATAATATGATTGGAAATGTTACAAGTGAAAAATTTGAAACAGGTACATATAACACAGGATTCTATGTATCACCATCATCAGATAATTATTATGTGGATTCAACTAGTGCAAAAACATATTATGAAAATGCAAAAGAATTTACAGCTTGGGTAAATGAATATTTAGGAGATTTAAAAGCAAAGAATGCTGTCGGAACAGATGGAATGGAAGATAAGAAATTTGCATCAAAGTCAGATAATATTTTCAAAATTTCAGAATCAAATGACCCAGAAAGAGATGATTCTGTATTTACAGACCATAAAAGAGATGTTATAAAACAATCAATTCAAGATAATCTAAGCCAAGCAATAGAAAGTTATAACCAAAACTCAGAGGCACTTGGAACACTTGCAAACTTTCAAATGCCAATACTTACAGAAACCGAATGGGATCAAGTTTTAACAAATGTATGCTTAATTACATTCTTACAAGGAATACAGGTAGGAACAAAGCTATTTAATGATTACAGTATAGTAACAAGCACAAAAAATAAAGAATACGTAGCACCAGAATCACTTTACTATGTAAATGAAACAAATTCAGATGGATATTATCATAAAATAAATTGTTCACATCTAACAGACAATGACACAGACAAAATAATAGGTTACAAAAACAGCGATTTTGACAGATTATCTTACGAAAAAGAAGTTGTACAAGAAGTAAAAATAGACAAAAATGGCAAAGAAACCAGAACATATGCAGACAAAAAATATTACTACTACATGCATCGTGAATTGCCATGCTACTACTGTGTAGTAAATACCTCAGAAGAAAGCGAAGTAAAATGGGAAGAAAAAGCTAATCGCCTAAAAGCCTACTACACAGCCCTAGCCCGCGAAAAAATGAACTTCTACAAAACAAACTCATACTTCCGCACTGGTTCATAGGGGACGTTTCCTTTTGAGTCAAAATGACTCATGGGGGACAGATCCTACTCTACTTTTTTATTTATTAAAAAGAAAATTTTGAGATGGGTTTTAATTTTTTTGAAATTGGTTATCCTAGTTTAGAGGAGACTGAAATGAAAAAATTAAAATCCATTTTTTTGATAATTATATTGAGTATTTTGCTTGCTTATGTTACTAGTATTAGCAATATTCCGGAAAGTATTATTTTGTTTGAGGGCGAAAAGTTGAATTTGGCTACTTTGTTTGGGGTAACTATTAGTAAACAGGAAGATTTGCCGATTTCTAGTAATGTTAATGGTAGTGATGTGCAGTATTCTAAAACAGAGAATTATGAAGTTAGTTTGCTAGATAAATTGAAGATTAAGACTATTGAGGCTAATATTATTCCTAAGACTAAGGTAATTCCAATTGGGACTACAATTGGGTTGAAGCTTCATACTAATGGAGTTCTGGTTGTTGGTATGTCTGAGGTGAAGAATATTAATAATGAGAAGATTAAGCCATATGCTAATACTAGAATTAAAGAGGGAGATATGATTGTGGAAGTAAATGGTACGCCTATTACTTCTACTGATGATTTGGTGAAGACTGTTAATTTGTCTAAGGGAAATAATATAAATATTAAGTATGTAAGAGATGACGAAACTTATACTGAGGAGATTAAGCCTACTCAGACTGATAGCACTGAATACAAGCTGGGACTATGGGTAAGAGATACTGCTGCTGGAATTGGGACTATTTCTTTTTATGAACCTGAGACTAAGAAGTTTGCTGCTTTGGGGCATGGTATTTTGGATATTGATACTAAAAATTTGATTAGTATTCAAAAGGGAGAGATTACAACTGCTAATATTTTGTCTATTTCGAAAGGTGAAAAAGGAATTCCTGGGGAGATACGAGGTAGTTTGATTGGACAAAATATTATTGGTAGCATTTCTAAGAATACCGTGCTTGGAATTTATGGAGTAGTTAATAATACCGGATTGTTAAATTTGAATGGCAATGAGGAAGTTGAGGTTGCTTTGAGGGATGAGATTAAGGTTGGGAAGGCTACTTTGATTTGTATGTTGGAGAATAATAAGAAGGAAGAGTATGAGGTGGAGATTCAGAAGATTTTTGAGAATAATAATTTGGATAATAAGAGTATGGTTGTGAAGATTACTGATAAGAGGTTGCTGGATAAGACTGGTGGAATAATCCAGGGAATGAGTGGAAGCCCAATTTTGCAGAATGGGAAGCTTGTGGGGAGTTTGACTCATGTGTTGGTGTCTGATCCGACTAAGGGATATGCGGTTTTTGCGGATATGATGGTTAAACAAATGAGGGAGCCTTAGCTCCCTAGTATCATTTTGCCCAAATGAGTTATTGTTCCGGCTCCGATTGTTAGGACTATGTCGTTTGGTTTGGCATTGGCTTTGATGTATTTGGCTATTTCTTCGAATGGTCCTATGTAGATGGCATTTTTGCCTTGGACTGTTAGTTTGGCTACTAGGTCCTGTGGTGTGATGCCGGATTGGTTGGTTTCGCGGGCTGCGTAGATGTCGGTTATTATGATGTTGTCGAAGTCTGATAGAGCTGTTGCGAAGTCGTCTAGTAGGAGTTTGGTTCTGCTGTATGTGTGTGATTGGAATACGGCCCATGATGTGTTGTGGGCTGTGTTTTTTACGGCTTTGGCAAGTGCTGATATTTCGGTAGGGTGGTGTGCGTAGTCGTCGTAGATGTCGAAACCGTTGCAGGTTCCTACATAGTCAAATCTTCTGTTGGCTCCTGTGAATTTGAATAGGGCATCTTTTATGTTTTCGCTTGATATTCCGTAGCTATCACATAGTGCGATACATGATAGTGCATTTAGTATATTGTGTGTGCCTGGTATGTTTAATTTGAATATACCAAAGAATTTGCCATTTTTGTGTGCTTCGAATTGGTAGCATCCTTTTGCGTCACATACTAGGTTTTGAGCTGTGAAGTCTGCTTCTTGGTTATTTATTCCATAGGTAATTGTTTTTGCAGAGGTGTATTGACGTAGGTCTAGACAGTTATTGTCGTCTCCGTTTATAACCAATAATCCGTCTGCTGGCAATTTTTTTACGTATTTTATAAATGCATTTTTGATGTTTTCAAATGTTTTGAAATAGTCTAAATGGTCGTTGTCGATATTTAGAATTATTTCAGATTTCGGGTAGAATTTTAGAAAACTTTCTACATATTCGCAGGCTTCTATTATTAAAAAGTCGCTGTTTCCAACTTTATAATTTCCATCAATTTGCTTTAAAATTGCTCCAACTTGTATGGTTGGATCTTTTTGTGCTTCTAAGAAGCAAAGTGATACCATTGATGTTGTAGTTGTTTTTCCGTGTGTTCCTGAAATGCAAATTGTGTCTTTATAAAGTTTTGTAATCTGACCTAAAAAGTCTCCTCTTTCTATAATTGGAATTCTGTAATTTTTAGCTTCTATAAGTTCTGGGTCGTTTTGCTTGATTGCTGCACTATATACAACTAAATTTGCTTTTCTTAAATTTACAAAATCATGTCCTATTGCAACAGAAATACCATGCGCTATAAGTTTATCTGTGATTTCACTTTTGTTGGCATCTGAACCAGTAACAATAAAACCGGATTTAACCAATATTTCGGCAATCCCGCTCATACTAATTCCACCTATTCCTATCATATGTATATGTTTATAATTATTTATATTAAAGTTCTCCATAAAAATAAAGCACCCCTTAAATTATGATTTTAAATTACACTTTTTTTATTATACATTTAAAACTAAATTATTTCAATAGTTTTAGAAATATTGATAGGCTAAAACTATATTAAAATCATCTTGATTTTAAATTTGGTTCGGACCTATTTTTATCATATAATTTTAGTATGCTAAAAGTGTGTAAATTTTGAATAATTCAATTTTTGTAATAGTATATTCTAATTAAAAAAAATTTGTGAATAAATATAAAAAATTAGAAGGAAAAAAGTTTTTTTTGGCGAATAATATACTTGTACATAGAAAATAATATATGTAGGTATATTATAGTAAATTGTACAAAATTAACACAATGGAAGGCGGTGCACACATGCAAATAACAGACGTACGTTTAAGAAAAGTAAATTCAGAAAACAGAATGAAAGCTGTTGCTTCTGTAACATTCGATAACGAATTCGCAATTCACGACATAAAAGTTATCGAAAGTCAAAATGGATTATTTATAGCTATGCCTAGTAGAAAAACTCCAAACGGAGAATTTAAAGATATAGCTCATCCAATCAACGCTGAAACAAGGGAGAAAATTCAAAAAGCTATATTAGATGCTTACAATGCTCCAGAAGCTGAATCAGCAGAATAATAAAAAAAGTTGGACATTCCACTCCATAAGTTGGAACAAAAAGCACAGGAAACTGTGCTTTTTTCTTTACATTTTTTGCAAAATATGTTTTAATATACGGTATAGTTAAAGGGAGATGAAGAAATTTATGAATAGAACTTTTTATATAACAACACCAATTTATTATCCAAGTGGTAAGTTCCATATTGGTACCGCTTATACTGAGGTGGCTACTGATACTATGGCTAGGTATAAGAGATTGCGTGGATATGATGTTCGTATGCTTACTGGACTTGATGAGCATGGGCAAAAAATTGAAACTGTTGCAAAAGAGCATAATCAAACTCCACAAGAATATGTTGATGGAGTAGCTGAATATGCAAAAAATCTTTGGGCTAAAATGAATATTAGTTATGACGATTTTATAAGAACAACAGAAAAAAGACATGAAGATGTTGTTCAAAAAATATTTGATAAGTTTATGGAATCTGGCGATATTTACAAAGGAGAATACAAGGGAATGTATTGTATGCCTTGTGAGTCTTATTTTACAGAAACACAATTGGTTGACAGAAAATGCCCAGATTGCGGAAGACCAGTAAAAGAAATGAGAGAAGAAGCATATTTCTTTAATATGAAAAAATATGCAGACAGACTTTTAAAATTCTATGAAGAAAATCCTGATTTCTTAAAACCAGAGTCAAGAAAAAATGAAATGATAAACAATTTCATAAAACCTGGGTTAGAAGATTTATGTGTAAGTCGTACAACTTTCGACTGGGGTATTAAAGTAAAAAAAGATCCTAAACACGTTGTATATGTATGGTTAGATGCACTAACAAATTATATTACTGCATTAGGATATATGTCTGATAATGACGAATTATTCAAAAAATACTGGCCAGCAGATGTACATGTTGTGGGAAAAGACATTGTTAGATTTCATGCTATATATTGGCCAATTTTCTTGATGGCATTAGGTTTAGAGCCACCAAAGAAAATATTTGCACACGGATTTATTATGATGAAAGACGGAAAAATGAGCAAATCAAAGGGAAATGTTGTTTATCCAGATATGTTAATAGATAAATACGGCCTAGATGCAACAAGATATTTCCTTTTAAGAGAATTACCATTTGGACAAGATGGAGTATTTTCACCTGAAAGCTTTGTTGAAAGATTTAATTTTGACTTATGCAATGATTTAGGAAATTTATTAAACAGAACAGTATCAATGATTAACAAATATTTTGGAGGTATAATTCCTAAATACACAGGAAGAGTAAATGCACCAGACGAAGAAATAGAAAATTTTGCAAAAGAGCAAGTTGCTAAGGTAGAAAAAAATTTAGAAGAAATGCAATTTAGCAATAGCCTAGCAGAAATTTGGAATTTGATTTCAAGAACAAATAAATATATAGATGAAACTGCCCCTTGGGTTTTAGCAAAAGAAGAACAAACAGAAAAATTAGAATCTGTAATGTATCACTTAGCCGAAAATCTAAGAAAAGTTGCAATTATGTTACAACCGTTTATGCCAGATACAGCAGAAAATATGCTAAAACAATTAGGCATAACTTCTGCAAATTGGGACAGCATATATGATTATGATAAAATATCAGAAAACACAAAAGTAATAGAAAAAGGCGAGCCTTTATTTATGAGACTTAATATTGAAGAAGAAGTTGAATATATAAAAACTCAGATGACAGGAGGAAAAAAAGCATAAAGGTGTGATTTTATGGAAACTATTATGATAGTTGAAGACAACGAGATTATACTAAATGGACTAGAACTAAGCTTAAAACAAGATGGATACAATATTATAAAAGCAAGTACCCAAAAAGAAGCACTAAACCAATTGGATAATACAATAAGTTTAGTACTTCTTGATGTTACTTTGCCAGATGGAGATGGTTTTGATATTTGCAAAGAAATAAAAAACAAAACAGACATGCCAATAAACCGCCAAAGACGAGGAAAACGACGTTGTTCAAGGTTTAGAACTAGGCGCAGATGACTATATTATAAAGCCTTTTAGACTAAGAGAATTGAAACTTAGAATAAAAACAATATTAAAAAGATACAATCAAGATAAGGGTAATGAAAATATAATAAAAATAAAAGATGTTGTAATAAATCTGGATAAAACAACAGTATATAAAAACGACAAACAACTAGAACTTACCGCCTTAGAGTACAAAATTTTACTAATGCTTTTTAATAATAGTGGACAAACAATAACAAGAGAACAAATTTTAGATAAAATATGGGATGTTGCAGGAAATTTTGTTAATGACAATACATTAACTGTATACATAAAAAGAATAAGAGAGAAGATAGAAAATGATCCTGCCAATCCAGATATAATAAAAACAGTAAGAGGTATTGGATATAGGATAGGTGAATAAAATGTCATTTTTTAAAAAAGACAATATAAAAATATTTTTAGTATTAAGTTTAATTCTTGTGGCAATTGTAATATTATTTTCAATTTCAATATTAAATATTCAATATAAATCATATAAAAGCCAAATGTATAATTCATTAAGTGCAATAACAAGTGTGTTAATTGCAGAAAATCCTGAAAAGGAAGTGGAAATTATAAATGCTGTAAAAAGCATTAATGAAAATGATGTAGAAAATGGCAAGAAAATATTAGCCAAATATGGAATTGGCGAAAACAGCACAATAGAAGTGGAACAAATAGGCAAAATAATAAATCAAAATAAGGCTATAAATATTTTGATTTTTGTATTAGGATTTTCGCTTTTAATTGTGCTATTTGTTGTGTTTTTAGCACTAAGAGAAAGAAAAATAAAAAACATAACCCAATATTTAAAAGATTTGCAAAACAATATATATTCCTTGAAAATAGAGGAAAATACCGAAGGAGAGCTTAGTGAGTTACAAAACCAAATTGTCAAAATCACAATAATGCTTAATAAACAAGCAGAAACTATGAAAAAAGACAAAAAAGAGCTAAGTGTAGCATTATCAGATATATCACATCAAATAAAAACACCACTAACATCTATAAACATTATGCTAGACATTATCAAAGAAGACGAGATAGACGAAAATTTGAAGAGAGAATATTTGCACCAAATAACAAAGCAATTGGATTCTATAAACTGGCTTATTACTGTTATTTTAAAATTGTCTAGACTAGAATCTGGAATGGTAGAATTTGCAAGAGAAGACATAGATGTAAAAATATTGCTAGAAGATATAAAAAAACAGATGGCGGTTGCCTTAGAAATAAAAAATCAAAATTTGTACTTAAAGGTACAAGCAAATTGTCATATGATAGGAGATTATAATTGGACGAAAGAGGCATTAACTAACATTGTTAAAAACTGCATAGAGCATACAGCAGAAAATAAAAACATCTATATAGAGGTGGAAGAAAACTGCTTATATCTACAAATTATAATAAAAGACGAAGGAGAAGGTATATCAAAAGAAGATTTACCAAATATCTTCAAAAGATTCTACAAAGGTAAAGATTCCAGTAAAGAAAGCTTTGGAATTGGTCTAGCCTTAGCCAAAACCATAATAGAAAAGCAAAACGGCGAAATTCGAGTACAAAGTAAGAGCGGAGAAGGAACGCAATTTAGAATTCGAATTTTTATATAGGGGACGTTTCCATTTGAGGCATTTTGCTTCATTGGGGACATATCTTTTTCGCTTACTCTATAATGTTGAAAATAAATTCAAGAGAAAAGTTCACATAATATTGAAAAATATTGTAAACTATGCTATAATAATTAAGGTTACTGCAATGGCAGTATGATTTATTTGAAAATCTTCGTTTTTATAATTAAGGGAGGATATTACAATGGTAACCATTAAGAAGACTACTGGTAAATCTGTTAAGATTTTGGAGGCAAGAAAATGGAATGCTACAAAGGGCGATTTGGCTACTATGAGTAAGGATTCTGATAGCTATATCCGGAAATTAGTGGCATCTAATTGCAATTCATCTGCAATTGTATTGCAAAACTTGGCCTGTGCTAAGGAAGCAGATGTCAGAGCTAGTGTTGCAAAGAATATGAGTGCAAACAAGGCAACTTTGTTTAAACTTTCAATGGATGAAGTTGCAGATGTTCGAGAATGCGTTGCTGAGAACTTAAATATTTCGCGTGAAGTTTTACTGGCTTTGAGCAGAGATGATTCTTATGCGGTAAAGACCAAAGTTGCAGGAAATATTAAAGCTACTCAAAATGTTTTACTTGAACTTGCCAAAAACGATATGCCGTTTGTTCGTATGGCGGTTGCTAAAAATCCTGTAACTTCTGTTGAGGTTTTACAAGTTTTAGCTAAGGATGAAGATCCGGAAATTGCCGAATACGCACAAGACAGATTGGTAGGACTTAGATGAGAAAAAAATAGCAAAGCAGACATGAAAAAATGTCTGCTTTGTTGTTTTTTTCAAAATGTCACTAAGCAGTCACTTTTGGTTAATATAATTGCCTTAAATAAAAAAGTGAGGAGGAAAACCTATGGAAATTTTAAAGGTTGAAAATTTGGTAAAAACATATGGAAAAGGTGAAACTAAGGTAAATGCCTTGGATGGAGTAAGTTTTAGCGTAGAGAAAGGCGAGTTTGTTGCAATTGTGGGAGCATCAGGCTCAGGAAAGTCAACACTTTTGCATATATTGGGAGGTGTTGATAAGCCTACTTCTGGAAAGGTATATATTGATGGAACTGATATATATGCTTTAAATAATGATAATCTAGCAATTTTTAGAAGAAGACAGATTGGATTAATATATCAATTTTATAACTTAATTCCAATACTAAATGTAGAAGAAAACATATCTTTGCCTGTGTTGCTAGATGGAAAGAAAATAGATAAAGAGCAATTAAATGAAATAGTAACAACATTGGGACTGGAAAAAAGAATAAAACATTTGCCAAATCAATTATCAGGAGGGCAACAACAAAGAGTTTCAATAGGAAGAAGTTTAATAAACAATCCAAGCATAATTTTGGCTGACGAACCAACTGGAAATTTAGATAGTAAAAATTCAAAAGAAATAGTAGAACTATTAAAATTTTCTAATAAAAAGTATAATCAAACACTAATTATGATAACACACGATCCACAAATAGCGCTAGAAGCGGACAGAATTATAACAATTGAAGATGGTAAAATTGCAAAAGACGAAAAAATCAAATAAAGGAGAGTGTGAAAAATGAATATATTAAAAAAGCTAACAGATAGTTATTTGAAATTAAATAAAAAAAGAACATTAGTAACAATAATAGGCATAATTTTATCAGGTGCAATGATAAGTGCTGTAACAACTCTTGCAGTCAGCTTTCAAGGATTTATGATAAATTATGAAAAAGATCGAAATGGTGAATGGGAAGCACGTTTTAATGGAGTTGCTTATTCAAATTTAAAATACATAGAAAATAATAACCAAATATCGGATACATTTATTGCTTCTGATTTGTATATGGCAGAAAATGAGTATTCAAGAGAAAATTATTTGAAAATAGTACAATATGAAGAAGATGCCATAAAGAAGATGGGTGAACAATTAGAAAAAGGTGAGCTTCCTAAAAATTCAGACGAAATTGCATTAAGCAGGACTTTTTTTGATGGAAAAGATAATGAACCTGAAATAGGTGATACAGTTACATTCAAAGTAGGTTATGTAAAAGATGTGCCAGAAACCACTGATAATCCATATGGCGTAGAATTTGTGCAAACTGGAACTAAAACATACAAAATAACCGGAATGATAAAAAGACCATTTTTTGAGTCCTCAGCAGATTATTTTACAGCAGGTATAACAATAATGGATAAATCAACATTAATAGACGATACCTTGGTTACAGCTGGTGTTGTAATGAAAAAAAGTCAAGATGTATATACTGTTGGAGAAGAACTGGCTAAATATGTTGGTGCAAGTAGTGTAAAATATAACAAAAGTTTACTTGCATATGAAGGGGTAACAGATGATTTGGGATTTCACCAAATGATGTATAGTGTTTGTGGAGTTCTTATTTGTATAATAATGGTAGGCTCTGTAATGGTTATTTATAATAGTTTTGCAATTTCAGTATCAGACAGAAAAAAGCAATTTGGAATGCTTGCATCAGTTGGAGCAACAAGAAAACAAATAAGAAAATCGGTAATATATGAAGGAGCAATACTTGGGTGCATTGGTATTCCAATTGGTATCCTATGTGGAATTGGTGGAATAGGGGTTACACTAAAAATTGTAAGTGGACTTATAAATGAAATTGTAAAAGATGGAAGATTTAATTTAGAACTTGTTATATCTTGGCCGGCAATAATTATAGCTGTAATTTTAATGATGGTTACAATATATCTATCTGTAATAATTCCTGCTAGAAGAGCCAGCAAAACTACTCCAATAGAGGCTATTAGGCAGGTTGACGACATAAAAACAAAAACTAAAAAGTTAAGAACACCTAAATTTATTACAAAATTATTCGGAGTAGAGGGAACTATTGCACTAAAAAATTTAAAACGTGCAAAGAAAAGATATAGAACTACGGTAATTTCGCTTGTTGTAAGTATTGTGTTATATATATCTGTAACAGGTTTTGTGGACTATATGTATACAGGATTTGATTCTGCTTATCAAACAACAGATTATGATTTTGGTGTAACTATTAGTTATAGGAATGATAATGCCAAGGAAAAAGTGGAAAAGGCGAAAAACGAAATAATACAAATGGAACAGATTGATAGGATATCAGATATTAGATATTTGTATAAAACTATCGAACTGCCAGAAAGCAAGGTTAATGCAAATATTGTTAAAATAATGAAAGAAAACCATATGGTAGACGAAGACCTCAATAATTATGTGCTAAATACAACAGTGGTAACTTTAAATCCCTCAGAATATGAAAAATATTTAAGGGAAATGGGTTTAACAAAATTAGAGGATAATCAAATGATTATTGTAAATTATATTAACAATATCGTGCAATTTGGAGTAGAAACTAATGTGATTAATATGAAAGAAGGGGAAAAGCTGGATTTGCTTGAAAACACAGCGGAAAATCAAGATGTTTCGACAGTTAGCATAGCTAAATTAACGGAAAAAGCTCCATTTGGTATAAGTACATCTGATTCTGGAATTCGTATAGTGGGAATTGTTAATGAAAATACTTATACCAAAATGTTAGAAAAAGTAGGAAGTCAGAATGAGGCTGAAAATATTTATATTAATACTAAAAATAATTTAGATGTGACTAAACAGTTGAAGGAGATTTCAAATAATTATCCTAATTTGACTATTTCGGTATATGATGCTGAGGCAAGATTGAAAGACCAAAGAAACCTAAAACTAATAATTCAAATTTTCTTATATGGATTTATTGCTTTGATTTCTGCTATTGGAATTTCGAATATTTTTAATACAATTTCTACGAATATAGGGTTAAGAAAAAGGGAGTTTGCTAATTTGAAGTCAATTGGTATGACGAGTAAGCAGTTTAATAGAATGTTGAACTTGGAGTGCATATTCTATGGAAGTAAGGCGTTGCTATATGGATTGCCAATAGGAATTTTGATGTGCTATGTAATAAATCAGTCTTTTGATACTGGAATTAGTATGTTGTTCAGACTTCCTTGGAGTAGTATTGTGATTTCCATAGTTGCTGTTTACGCGATTGTGTTTGTGACTATGTTGTATTCTAGCAAGAAAATGAAGGGGCAGAATATAGTTGAGGCTTTGAGGGATGATAATGTGTGATTTTTTTGTGGGAAAGGTATTGCAATTTGGGAGTTGGTGTGATTTAATAGTGGTACGGATGATGAAGGAAAAGGGAGAATTGGTGTTATGAATAAAGAAATGGCTGAAAGCCTTGCGGCTGTACACACACACACACACTTTATTACTAAATAAGAAAATGAATAAATTTGATATAGAGAGGGCAACTAGACTTAGTATTTTATGCTAGGTTTGGTTGTCTTTTTGTTTTGCTTCATAGGGGACGTTTCTTTTTGAAGCATTTTGCTTCATTGGGGACACATCTTGTCGCTGCTTTGGTGGGATGGAGAAAAATTGAAGGGGGGTTGCTGCGTGTGAATTAGTTCGTGCTTGGCCGCTAAAAAGTAAAATATAAAATTTAAAAAGTCTCCGTTTTCCAAGGCGTTTAT
>USMK01000009.1 GCA_900555835.1 uncultured Clostridium sp. | reverse complement strand
TTTTTTAGGCAAAAAAGTAAAATTTTTATTGCATAAATTCTTATAACAAAATACTACTAAAAAGAATGTTGAAATATGTCGGAATTTTCACCTTTGAAAAAAGTTTATAAAATACCACTTCCATACACAAAGCAATATAAAAGGAGGAAAAAGTTGACAAAATTAAAAGCTTATGGTTCTAAGCTTTGAGTTATCTGAAAAATTCAATTTAATGTCAAACTACGGAGGGGAACTTGTTGCTATGTACAAGGGAATTGCTCAAAATGATGTTGGGATGAGGACAGATGTGCTTTCAAATGTGCCAAAGGGAGTTGGTATGAAAATGCTAATTAGGTCAATGGCTCCAAAAATAATTGTGGCAGACGAAATTGGTTCATACGAAGACGTAGAGGCAATAAATCAAGCAGTATGTTCCGGCATAAAAGGAATGTTCACAGCCCATGGAAGCTCAATAGAGGACATGATGCTAAATCCAGCATTGAAGGAGCTATTGAAAACGCATATATTCGAAAGAATTGTGTTTCTAAGTACAAAACAAGAAAAAGGCGAAATTGAGAAGGTATATGGACTAGATAAGGCTAGTCAGGAGTATATTGTTTATTAGGCATATGTTGAATTTCCGACCGATTTGTGATATATAATAATAATATTATTAGCACATATCGCAAAAGGGGGCAAGGATATGTTTAAGTTGCATTCGGAGTATAAGCCAACAGGCGACCAGCCTAAGGCTATTGAATATTTGAGTAAAGGAATTGAAGAAGGTAAGAAGTTTCAGACACTTTTGGGTGTTACTGGTTCTGGTAAGACTTTTACTATGGCAAATGTTATAGAGAAAGTGCAAAAGCCAACATTGGTGTTGGCACATAATAAGACTTTGGCAGGTCAGTTGTATAGTGAGTTCAAGGAGTTCTTTCCAGAGAATGCGGTGGAGTATTTTGTTTCATATTATGATTATTACCAGCCTGAGGCATATATTTCTTCTTCTGATACATATATAGAAAAAGATGCTTCTATAAATGATGAAATAGATAAGCTAAGACATTCGGCTACTGCGGCTTTGTTTGAGAGAAAAGATGTTATTGTTGTGGCTTCTGTTTCTTGCATATATGGATTGCGGAGATCCTATTGATTATGAAAATATGATTGTTTCTTTAAGACCTGGTATGCAAAAAGAGAGAAACGAAGTTTTGAAAAAATTGATAAATATGCAATATACTAGAAATGAAATAGATTTTAAAAGAGGAACTTTTAGAGCAAAAGGAGATATTGTAGAAATATATCCTTCTGATATGTCTGAAAGTGCTATTAGAGTTGAGTTTTGGGGAGATGAAATTGAGAAAATTTCTGAAATAAATCCTCTTAATGGAAAAGTTACAGCAGTAAGAAATCATGTTATGATATTTCCAAATTCACATTATGTTACAACAAGTGAAAAAAGGGACAAGGCTATTACAACAATAGAAGCAGAGCTTGAAGAAAGGATAAAATATTTTAAAGATAGAAACAAGCTAATTGAAGCCCAAAGAATAGAGGAAAGAACAAATTTTGATATGGAAATGCTAAAAGAAACTGGATTTTGCCAAGGAATAGAGAATTATTCAAGACATATAAGTGGCAGACCTGCTGGAAGTCCTCCATTTACTTTATTTGATTATTTCCCAAAGGATTTCTTACTACTGATAGACGAGTCTCATGCCACGGTTCCACAAGTAAGAGCTATGTACAATGGAGATAGAGCAAGGAAGGATTCATTAGTAAATTATGGTTTTAGACTTCCTTCTGCATATGACAATAGACCACTTAAATTTGAGGAGTTTGAGCAAAAAATAAATGAATGTATTTTTGTAAGTGCTACACCAGCTGATTATGAAAAGGAACATTCAAAAGAAAATGTTGTAGAGCAAATTATAAGACCAACAGGGCTTTTAGATCCAGAAATTGAGGTAAAACCAGTAACAAATCAAGTTGACGATTTAATAGAACAAATAAGAAAACGTACTGCAAAAAATGAAAGAGTGTTAGTTACTACTTTAACAAAGAAAATGGCAGAAGATTTGACTTCATATTTGAAGGAGTTAGATATAAAAGTAAGATATATGCATTCTGACATAAAGGCATTGGAAAGAATGGAGATAATAAGAGATTTAAGAATAGGCGAGTTTGATGTATTGGTTGGTATAAACTTATTAAGAGAAGGTTTAGATATTCCAGAGGTTTCGTTAGTTGCAATTCTGGACGCCGATAAAGAAGGATTTTTGCGTTCAGAGAGGTCATTGATTCAAACAATTGGACGTGCTGCTAGGAATACAGAGGGAAAAGTTATAATGTATGCAGACGAATTGACTGAGTCTATGGAAAAGGCTATAAGCGAGACTAATAGAAGAAGAAAAATACAACAGGAATACAATGAAAAACACGGAATTGTGCCTCAGACTATTAAAAAATCTGTAAGAGATACTATAAAGGCTACTGTTGTTGAGGAGATTTCTGCTGAGTATAATATTGATAAAGAGGAAAATGTTGAGGAGGTTATCGCTAAGTTGACAGACGAGATGCTAAAATGTGCAGCCGAAATGAATTTTGAAGAAGCGGCAAAATTAAGAGATAAAATAAAAGAATTGGAAAAACTATTATAATTTATTGAAATTGTTATAAAAGCTTTAATATAAAAAATAAAAAAATCGCACAATATAAAATTGGCGATTTTTTCATTTTGCATTATTCTTTATCTTCAACTTGAATTTGACCTTGTGGTCCAACATATTCAGCTTTTCCAAATCCTAGTATTGGGTACATTACAAATGGGAAGAATGTTAATAAAACACCAGTTCCAGTACCTTTTCCAAAAGATTTAGCTAAATTTATGTTTTTCCAAAAAGCAAGAACTACTGGGCCAATCCAACCAATAAGTGGGATAACAGCACAATAAACTAGGAAGAACCAATAAATAGGTAAACCTCCAAGTCTCATTTCTTTAATTAAACTGTAAACAGGAATTAAAGAAATGTAACCTTCTGCGCCAGCTTTTTTGAACATTTTCCATTGACCTATAATTGTAAAAATACCAGCTGCTATGGCTATAATTATTACCATAATAAACATTCCGCCTAAAAAGCCCATAAGAGCTGATAAACCGCTAGATGCATCCATAGAAAAATCAAAACTTGATGGATAATCAGAATAATAGCTATAATAATCCATATAATCCATAAAAATTCCCCTCCTTTATCATTATACTATTTATTTTGACATTTATCGACAAATTTGTCAACAAAAATGGTCAAAATTTATAAAGTGTATTGACAGAGGGAGAATATGGTTATAATATAATTACAACAAAACTGCAAAAGGAGAGGCTATTATGCTATATTATACAAACCCAAAAGAGTATGAATTTTTTGAACTTAATAGATATAATAATGAGAACATTCCTACTTGGAATGATATTGAGTTTTTGATAAATAGAAAAGAATTAGAAAATATAAGAAAATTGATACAGAATAAAAAAGAACAAATACCAGAAGGTGTCTGGGATAAAATTGTAAATTTATTTCAATTTAAAGATAATAAAAATGAGATAAAAACTTTAAGAGATATGGCTATTAGTAAAAATTCAGATATAGCTCAATTTATGCAAAATGGCGAAATTAAGAGCTTTGAACAGGCTATGCATAATGGGAAAAGTTTGCTTGAAAGTACAAAAAATATTAATATAGAAACATATTCTAGTATGTATGAGTTTTTTAAAAGAGGAGAGCATATAGGGAATTGTGGTAGAACTAGCCGATTTATGGGTGTAATGTTTGAAAATCCAGAATTTCATACTGGCAAGAATTTAGCATTGCTTGGAACCAAGAATTGCCACAATGGAGTTCATGCTTGGCTTGAAACAAATATAAATGGAGAAAAATGCCTTGTAGATACATCTATGATGTTAGTAATTCCCACATACTTAAAAGAAAAATGCGGATATGAAGATACACAAAGACCATATTTTAAAGATGAGCTAATGCCAGAAGATATGTATTTTAACCACTATGAGGAATTAACAAAACGCTCAACCAAGGGCAAGCTTTCGTATGCTAGTTATAGAGAAAATATTATGAAAATAGAGAAACAAAAATGTGAAGAATTTTTACGTTAAATTATTCCGTTAGACAAAATTTAACAAAACACTTGTTTTATTTTGAGAAACGTAGTATAATACTTTACGAAACAAAAAACGGAGGAGCTTTTTATGAATGATAAAATAGTGATAAAGGGTGCTAAGGAGCACAATTTAAAGAATATAGATATAGAAATTCCTAGAAATAAATTAGTGGTTATTACTGGACTTTCTGGCTCTGGTAAGTCTTCTTTGGCTTTTGATACATTGTATGCTGAGGGGCAAAGACGATATGTAGAGAGTTTATCTTCATATGCTAGACAGTTTTTAGGAATTATGGAAAAACCAGATGTAGAGAAGATTGAAGGTCTATCTCCTGCTATTTCTATTGATCAAAAGACTACTTCTAAAAATCCGCGTTCTACTGTTGGAACTGTTACTGAAATTTATGATTATATTCGTTTATTATATGCTAGAATTGGTGTTCCATATTGCCCTAAATGCGGTAGAAAAATTGAAAAACAATCTATTGACCAAATTGTTGATTCTATTATGGAACTGGAAGAAGGCACTAGAATACAAATTTTAGCACCAGTTGTTAGAGGAAAAAAGGGCGAATTTGTAAAAATGCTTGAAGGTTTCCAAAAAGAAGGCTTTATTAGAGTTAGAATAGATGGACAAATATATGAAATAACAGATAATATTGAAATTGACAGACAAAAGAAACATAATGTTGATATTTTGGTTGATAGATTAGTTATTAAACCAGATATTAGGAACAGATTAACAGAATCTGTTGAAATTGCTTTGACTCATGCAAACAATTTGGTTACTATTGATATTCCGGGAAAAGAAGAAAAATTATTTAGCCAAAATTATGCTTGCCCAGACTGTGGAATTGGATTTGAGGAGCTTACACCAAGAATGTTTTCATTTAATAATCCATTTGGAGCATGCCCTGCATGTGCTGGTATTGGATACCTAATGAAAATGGACGAAGATCTGATTATTCCGGATAAAAACAAGACTCTTTATGACGGAGTAAAGGCTTTTGGAGCCAGTACAATGAAAAAGAGTGAAACAATGGCGAAAATGTATTTTGAAAGCATTGCTAAACATTATAATGTAGACATAAGTGTTCCTATAAAGAAATTGCCAAGAGAATTTTTGGACAAAATCTTATATGGTACAGGTACAGAAAAAATTGATTTTTCATATACTTCTGCTTCTGGAACGAGAAAGTTTAAGAGTCCATTTGAAGGTGTTATACCAACACTAGAAAGAAGATATGCTGAAACAAAATCACAAGGAATGAGAGATTTTTATGAATATTATATGACAAATAGTCATTGTACAGAATGCGAAGGAGCTAGATTAAATAAAACAAGCTTGGCTGTAAGAGTAAAAGATAAAAATATTAACGAATTAACAGAAATGTCTATAACTAAAATTAAAGAATATTTAGAAAGCCTAGAATTAAGCAAAAAAGACGCGTTTATTGCCGAACCTATATTAAAGGAATTGAGTAAAAGACTTCAATTTTTAATAGATGTTGGACTAGATTATTTAACATTATCTAGACCAGCCGGAACTTTATCAGGAGGCGAAGCTCAAAGAATTAGACTGGCTACTCAAATTGGTTCTGGCTTAACAGGAGTATTATATATTTTAGATGAACCAAGTATTGGTTTACATCAAAGGGATAACTCCAAATTGATAGATACCCTAAAAAAATTAAGAGATATGGGAAATACTGTTGTAGTTGTTGAACACGACGAAGATACAATGTATGCTGCTGACGAAATTATTGATATTGGACCAGGTGCTGGTGTTCATGGTGGAAATGTTATGGCACAAGGAAATGTTGAAGAAATAAAAAATAGCCCTAATTCCATAACTGGAAAATATTTAAGTGGAAGAATAAGAATTCCAATTCCAGAAAAAAGAAGAAAATCAAATGGAAAATCCTTAGAAATTAAAGGCGCTACTGAACATAACTTGAAAAATATAGATGTTAAATTTCCGTTAGGGGTATTCACATGTGTAACCGGTGTTTCTGGTTCTGGAAAGAGTACATTGGTTAATGAAATTTTGTACAAATATGCTGCAAGAGAAATAAATGGCTCAACAGAAAAACCAGGAAAGTGCAAAGAAGTTAAAGGATTAAAAAATATTGATAAAATAATAAACATAGATCAATCTCCAATAGGAAGAACACCACGTTCAAATCCTGCTACTTATACAGGTGTGTTTGATTTAATAAGAGATATTTTTGCTGGAACGAATGAAGCGAAAATGAGAGGATATACAAAAGGAAGATTTAGCTTTAATGTATCAGGAGGAAGGTGTGAGGCTTGCTCTGGTGATGGAATATTAAAAATAGAAATGCACTTTTTACCTGATGTTTATGTGCCTTGCGAAGTTTGCAAAGGCAAGAGATATAATAAAGAAACATTGGAAGTTAAATATAAAGGAAAAAGCATTTCTGATGTGCTAAATATGACAGTAGAAGAAGGATTAGAATTTTTTGCTAATATTCCTAAAATTAAAACAAAATTACAAACATTGTATGATGTAGGATTAGGATATATAAAACTTGGACAACCATCAACTACCTTATCGGGAGGAGAAGCTCAAAGAATAAAACTTGCAACAGAATTATCTAAAAGAGCAACAGGAAAAACATTATATATTCTTGACGAACCAACAACAGGCTTGCATATTGCTGATGTTCACAAATTGGTAGAAATATTACAAAGACTTGTGGAAACAGGAAACAGCATAATAGTAATAGAACATAACTTAGATTTAATAAAAACAGCAGATTATATAATTGACCTAGGCCCAGAAGGTGGAGACAGAGGTGGAGAAATTGTTGGAGTTGGAACTCCTGAACAAATTTGTAGAAACAATAGGTCATATACTGGAAAATTCTTAGAAAAATACTTAAAATAAAAAACTACGAAATTTTTTCGAAAAACGGTTGTAAAAATTGTCATATATTGATATACTAATAACATAAAAAAGAATATAATTATTTAGGAGGAAAATATTATGGAAAATGAAGAATTAAAAGAAAATGTAGAATTACAAAATGAAGAGGTTAAAGAAGAAAACAGTATAAAAATAGCAGATGATGTTGTTGCTGTTATTGCTGGTGTCGCAGTTTCAGAAGTACCAGGGGTTTATAGTATGGCTGGAAGTTTCGCTGGTGGAATTACAGAAGTATTAAGCGGAAAGAAAAATATGTCAAAAGGAATAAAAGTAGAAGTTGGAGATAAAGAAGCAAAAGTTGATGTAAACATTATAGTTGAATATGGTACAAGAATTCCAGATGTAGCTTTTGAAATTCAAAACAGAGTAAAGAAAGCAGTTGAAACAATGACAGGTTTAAAAGTTATAGAAGTAAATGTTCATGTTCAAGGTGTTAACACAGAAACAGAAGGCGTAGTAGAAACAGAAAGTGAAGACAAATAATTCCTAATAGCTAGGAAAAGAATGGAGCTAAAAATGAAAGTAATAGAAAAAATAAGCTTAGTTGTATTTGCAAATTTATTATTGATATTATCTATAATAGTATGTTTATTAGTATTTGGATGGCTAAAATTAGAGTTTGTAAGTGGGATAGTTGCTGCAATATTAAATGACTCTGTATCTTCAAATATATTACTAGGAGTAGCAATTGTAATTATTTTACTTGCTATAAAATGTATATTTTTTGATGGAAGCGATAAAGAAAAAGAAAAACAAAAAGAAGGTATTCTTCTTGAAAATAACGAAGGAAAATTGCTAATTTCAAAAGAAACATTGGAAAGCTTAATTGCATCTGTTGCAAAAGGATTTGAAGGGGCAGAAAATGTAAATAGCAAAGTTTTCTTAGATAAAGAAAATAATGTAACAGTATATGTAACTTTATTTATACATCCTGATGCTGTAATTAAAGACTTATCAAGTAATTTACAAGCAAAGATAAAAGAAGCAATAAAAACAACTTCTGGTTTAGATGTAAAAGAAGTTAATATAAGAGTAAAAAATATTGCTCCTGAGAAGTTAAATATTGAAGAGTAAGGAGTAAAAGGATTATGGATAATATGAAACAGTTTTGGGATCAGTACAAAGGAGCTGTAATCGGAGCACTTATTGCAATATTGATATTATGTACACAACTATACAAACTTGTAATAGGAATTATCCTTATTGTGATAGGAATATTTGTTGGCAATTATGTTCAATACAATAAATATGATGTAAAAGAAAAACTAAAAAAATTTATAGATAAGATGTAAGTAAATACAAAAGGGGCGAGGCTTTGCTTCGTCCCATATTTAAAATTATGCTTAATTAAAGGGGAAAGTAAATGAAAAGAACAGAAACAAGAGAAATGCTTTTTAAAGCATTATATGAAATAGAAATACAAAAAGACGTATCAGAAGAACATACTGATTTATTTTTAGAAAACAATGAAATTACAGATAATGAAGCTATTAGTTATATAAAAAAGGCTATAAAAGAAATAACAGAAAGAAAAGACGAATTAGAAGAACTAATATCTAAAAATTTAAAAAAAGACTGGACATTAGATAGAATTTCTAAAACTAATATTGCTTTACTTAAACTTGCTATATATGAAATAAAATATGCAGAAGTTCCATTTAAAGTAGCTATAAATGAAGCTGTTGACTTGGCAAAAAAATATTCAGAAGAAACATCATCAGCTTTTATAAATGGAGTATTAGCAAGTATTGTTGCAGAAGAAAAATAAGGAGGATAAATGAAACCAGAACCATTATCAGTTACAGAACTTAATAAATACATAAAAAACAAAGTGGCAGAAGACGAATTCCTAAATAATGTATATGTAAAAGGTGAGATTTCAAATTTTAAACATCATTATACTGGTCATATGTATTTTACTTTAAAAGATGGTACAAGCTTAATAAAATGCATTATGTTTAAAACTGCAAATGCAACACTTAATTTTGTGCCAAAAGATGGAATGAAAGTTCTTATTTTAGGTACAGTTGCAGTATATGAAAGAGATGGCGTATACCAAATCTATTGCAAAGCAATGAAAGAAGATGGAATAGGAAGTTTATACCAAGCATATGAAGAATTAAAGAGAAAATTAGAACAAGAAGGCTATTTTTCTGTTTCTCATAAAAAGCCAATTCCATTTATGCCACAAACAATTGGTGTGTTAACTTCAAAAACGGGAGCAGTAATAAGAGATATAATAAATGTTTCCACAAGAAGAAATCCTAATGTACATATTAGATTATATCCAGTACCTGTTCAGGGAGAAGGTGCAGGAGAAAAAATTGCTGATGCAATAAAATTTATGAATGAAAACAAACTAGCTGATGTACTAATTGTTGCCAGAGGAGGAGGCTCACTTGAAGATTTGTGGCCATTTAACGAAGAAATTGTGGCACATGCAATATATAATTCTGAAATTCCGATAATATCTGCGGTTGGACATGAAACGGATTTCACAATAGCCGATTTTGTTGCAGATTTAAGAGCACCAACACCATCAGCAGCTGCTGAACTTGCTGTTGCAGATATAAAAGAAGTAAAAGAAAAAATAAATACTTATAAATCAAGAGCAAAACTTGCCTTAAAAAAGAAAATAGAATATATGAGACTTTTATATGAAAAAACAAGCCAATCCAGAGTATTTACAAATCCTGCTCAAAAAATCAATGAATACTATATTACAGTAGATAATATAATGAAAAATTTAGAAAATTCTATTAACATAAAAATGAAAGATTCAAGAGGAAAAAGTACTGAGTTAATTGCTAAACTAGATACTTTAAGTCCACTAAAAACATTAACAAGAGGATACTGTTTAGCTCAGCAAGATGGAAATCTAATAAATAGTAGCAAAATGTTAAAAAAAGACGACAAAATAACACTAAGATTTAATGACGGAACAAAAGAGGCACAAGTATTATAAGGAGGAAAAAGAGAAAATGGATAAAAAAACAAAAATTGTTATAATAATATTAGTAATAGCTTTAATTATAATGGGTGCAATAATTGTTCTAAATAAACAAGAAGAAAACATCAATAATAATGATATAAAACAAAGCAATGAAGTACAAAATGCTGTTGAGTGGATAAAAAATGAAGTAAATAATAACACTACTAATACTACACAAAATGAATTACCTACTAATGCAGAAGTAAAAGAAGAAACAAAGAATGAAGAAAATAAAACAGAAAATACACTAAATCAAGCTCAACAACAAGAAAAAAACAATGAAGAAAGAGCAATAGAAATGATAAAAAACGACTGGGGAAAAGACGATAATGTTACATTTAAAATTGATGAGCAAATAGACAACGGAAAATATGTTGTAAGTGTAATAGACAAAAATACGACACAAGTAATTATGTGGTACGATGTAGATGTAAAAAACAATACTATTCAAGAAAAATAATGGGAGGAAAGTTATGGCAAAGGAAAAAGAAATGTCATTTGAAGAAACAATGCAAAAATTACAAGAAATTGTACAAGAATTAGAAAAAGGAACATTGAATTTGGAAGATTCAGTAAATAAATTTGAAGAAGGAATGGAACTTTCTAAAAAATGTAACACAATATTAGAAAGTGCAGAGAAAAAAATCAATTTACTTATAAAAAAAGAAGATGGAATTAGTGAAGAACCATTTGTTCAACAAGATTAAAATGAAATAAAAAGGGGAAATAGAAAAAATGACAGTATTACAAGAACTACTAAATAACAAGTACATAATTGTACCAATGTTTGTATGGTTAGGAATACAAATATTTAAAACCGTATGGGATTTAGTAAAAGAAAAGAAATTTAATTTTAAAAGAATATTAGGAGCAGGTGATATGCCAAGCTCTCATTCTGCTGTTGTATGCTGTTTAAGTACGTTAATAGGCAGAAATGTGGGATTTGATTCTGCTATATTTGGCTTAGCAGTAATAATGTCATTGGTGGTTATGTATGATGCCGCAGGTGTAAGAAGAGCAGCTGGAAAACAAGCAAAAATACTAAATAAAATAGTAAATACACCAGGACTTGCAATAGAAACTGTGCAAGAAAAATTGCAAGAGGTATTAGGACATACACCAGTAGAGGTTTTTGTAGGAGCTTTAATAGGAATTATAATAGGAAGTATTGTATAAGGAGTTGGAAACTTTATGAAAGATATTGAAATTGCTAGAAAGGCAAATGTAAAAAAGATTTCAGAAATAGCCAATGAACTGGAAATTAGTGAAGAACATATAGAACTCTATGGAAAATACAAAGCTAAAATAGAAACAAAATTGTTAAAAAAAGTAGAAAACAGAAAAAACGCAAAATTGATTTTAACGACATCTATAAATCCTACTCCATTAGGAGAAGGAAAGACAACAATGGCGATAGGACTTGCAGATGGGTTAAGAAAGATTGGAAAGAAATCTATATTAGCATTAAGAGAGCCATCACTTGGACCTGTTTTTGGAATAAAAGGAGGAGCAACAGGTGGAGGTTATTCGCAAGTCGTTCCTATGGAGCAAATAAATTTGCATTTCACAGGAGATATACATGCTATAACATCTGCTAATAACCTACTTTCAGCAATGATAGATAATCATATTTTCTTTGGAAACAAATTAGATATAAAACAAGTGGTATGGAAAAGATGCTTAGACTTGAATGATAGAGCTCTTAGAAAGGTCGAAGTAAACCTTAATGAAGAAAAGAATATGGTACCAAGACAAGATGAATTTGATATATCTGTTGCATCTGAAATAATGGCTATATTTTGCTTAGCAGAGAACTTGGAAGATCTACAAAAAAGAATTGCCAATATAATTATAGGATACAATAGCAAAGGAGAACCCGTAACTGCAAAGGATTTAAAAGCAGATGGAGCAATGACGGCTCTTTTAAAAGATGCCTTTAATCCAAATTTAGTTCAAACTTTGGAAAATACACCAGCAATAGTACATGGAGGACCTTTTGCAAATATTGCTCACGGATGTAATAGTGTAATTGCTACAAAAATGGCTATGAAATTAGCTGATTATGTAGTAACAGAAGCTGGTTTTGGAGCTGACTTGGGAGCAGAAAAATTCTTTAATATAAAATGCAGAAAAGCCAATATTCAACCAAATTTAGCAGTTTGCGTTGCTACAATAAAAGCTTTAAAATACCATGGAGGACTGCCAAAAGAAGAACTACAAAATGAAGATATTGAAAGTCTAAAAAAAGGAATACAAAACTTATTAAAACATATTGATAATATTAGAAATAAATTTAATATACCAGTAATAGTTGGAATAAATAAATATAATCAAGATACCGAATTAGAAATTAATACATTAAAGCAAGAATTAGATAAAATTGGAGTAGAACTAAGTTTAATTGAATCTTGGGAAAAAGGCGGAGAAGGTGCAATTGATTTAGCTGAAAAAGTTGTAAAACTTTCAGAAAACGAAAGCAAACTACAATTAACATATTCGGAAAATGAAAGTATACAAACAAAAATTGAGAAAGTTGCAAAAGAAATATATGGAGCAGAAGGAGTAGAGTTTACAGAAAAAGCCCTAGAAACAATAAAACAAATTGAAAAAATAGGTTATGCGAATTTACCCGTATGCATAGCAAAAACGCAATATTCATTATCTGATAATCCTAAAAATTTAGTTATAAAAGAACCTTTTAAGATAACCGTAAGAGATATTTTATTAAAATCTGGCGCTGGATTTATTGTAGCATTAGCAGGAAAAATATACACCATGCCAGGATTGCCACAAAAGCCAGCAGCAGAAGGAATTGGAGTAGATGAAAAAGAAAATATTTATGGTATATTTTAAAATGGAGGTAAATTTATGTTAGACAATGTAAAAATATACAATGACTTAAAAACAAAAGTAAATGAAAATAATATTTTCCTAAATGAACCAATGAGTTTACACACTTCTTTTAGAACCGGAGGAAATGCAGATGTATTTATAAAAATTCAAAATGAGAACGAATTAGAATATATATTAAAATATGCAAAAGAAAATCAAATCCCAATTACCATAATTGGAAATGGAACTAACTTATTAGTAAGAGATAATGGAATTAGAGGAATTGTAATAAAATTTCAAATGCAAGATGTAAAAATTGAGGAAAATGGAGATACCATAACAATAATTACAGGCGCGGGAATGTCTCTTTCTAAATTATCTAGAATAGCCAAAGAACATTCTGCACAAGGCTTAGAGTTTGCTGTTCGGAATACCGGGAACTGTTGGTGGAGCAATCAAAATGAATGCAGGAGCATATGGCTCTGAAATAAAAGAAGTTGTAAAAGAAACTACATATATTGATTTTGATGGCAATATAAAAACAATAAATAATAATGAACACAATTTTTCATATAGAAATAGTATTTTTTCTAAAATAGATGGGATTATTATAAAAACCGTGATAGAATTACCAAAAGGAAATCTAGAAGAAATAGAAAATAAAATGAAAAAAAATATAAGTTCAAGAAACGAAAAACAACCATTAGATAAACCAAATGCTGGAAGTACATTTAAAAGAGGAGAAGGCTTTATTACGGCAAAACTTATAGATGAATGTGGATTAAAAGGCTACAAAATAGGAGGAGCAGAAGTTTCCACCAAACATGCAGGATTTGTTGTAAATGCAGGAGAAGCAACATCAAAAGATATTCTAGATTTGATCGAATACATAAAAAAAGAAGTTAATAAAAAATTTAATGTTAGTATAGAACCAGAAATACAAATTGTTGGAGAGGAGTAATATAAATGAAAGGCTTTTTGGGATGGTTTAAAGGAAGTACAAAAATAAAAAGATGGATGTTCTTAATATTAGTTGGAATAGTATTAGTATGTTATGGAATATCTGAGATATTGGTGTTAAATGAAATATCATTAAAAGAAGTTGCTAAAATAGTTGCAATGTTTGTATTAGGATTTACTTGTGTCATTTTAGGTTTAGTTTATATACAAAAAAGGACCTTAGAGTTAGTAATTGAAGCTAATAATGAAGAAAATGAAGAAAGCAGAAAAAAAGCACAAGTAAATATACAATCATTAATATTTAATAAAAAAGTATATGAAGAAGGACCTAAAATAGTTGTAATTGGTGGGGGAGAAGGCACAAATATTTTAATAAAAGGATTAAAAAATTACACAAATAATATTACAGCAATTGTAACTGTATCAGACTATGGAAAAGCTCCAACAGATTCTAGAATTGCATTAAATTTATTACCATATGAAGATGTAAAAGGTGCAATATCTTCACTTGCATTAGATAGCGAAATGATGGAATATTTAATGAATTATAGATTAAAAAATGATAAATTAAAAAATCTATCATTTGGAGATATTTATTTATCAGCAATGAATGAGATATTCAATGACAAAACAGCTTCAATTGAAAATGCTGGACATATTTTGAATATGACAGGAAAGGTTTTGCCTGTAACAAATGACGAAATTACAATATGTGCAGAATTAGAAGATGGAACTGTTGTTAAAGAAAAGGATAAGATTCCAGAAGTAGCTTATGAAAAAGTAAGTAAAATAAACAGAATCTATATAAATCCAACAAATTGCAAACCTGCTCCAGGAGTATTAGAAGCTATTCAAGAAGCTGATGCTATTGTAATTGGACCAGGAAGTTTATATACAAATGTAATACCAAATTTATTAGTAAAAAATGTAGCAAAAACAATTAGAGAAAGCAAAGCTTTCAAAATCTATGTAAGCAATATAATGACAGAACCTGGACAAACTGATAATTATTCAATCTCAGAACATTTACAAGCTATAATAGACCACTCGGGAGGCAAAATAGTTGATTATTGTATATGTGATACAGGAGAGGTTGTTCCAGAATATGTTAGAATGTATAACAGACAAGGCTCTGACTTGGTAGAAATAGATTTGTCAAAACTTTCAAGTATGGGAGTTAATGTAATACACAAACATATGTCTAAAATAGAAGGTAACAAAATAAGACATGATGGAGATACTGTTGCTGTTGCTATTATGGAACTAATTTGTACAGATTTGAAATTTAAAGATAAACAATATGATACACAATATATCTTACTTAACTCAAAACTAAAAGATCAAAAGAAACAAGAAAAAAGAAAAGATAAAAGACAAAAATCTGTAAAAAGAATAAACACAAAAATTGAAAATAAAAAAAGACCAAAAATGAAGAGCAAATTTGCTACAAAATATCAGGACAGAATACAGGATATAAAAGCAAGTGATGAAACAAGATTAAAAAATATTAAAATGTATGAAGAAACAGGTTCTTTATATAGTTTTAAAGAGGAAAGCTCAGAAAATAAAATAGAGAATACTAAAACGGAAAACAAGCTAATAACTAGCAAAACAAATAAAAAAACAGCTAAAAGAGCAAAACATTAACAAATGAGTGTAATGGAGGCACAATAGATGAAATATTTAGGAAAAGATATATCTTTAAAGGAATGTTTAGAAAAGGAATGGATTATAACAAATGGAATAGGAGGATATGCATCATCTACAATAATAGGTGCAAATACTAGAAAATATCATGGACTACTAATAGCACCATTTACACCACCAGCTAGAAGATATTTGATATTATCTAAAATAGACGAAAGCATTGAGATAGATGGAAAAGAGAACATTTTATATACAAACATTTGCAAAAACTATGTATCAGAGGGATTTAAGATTCAAGAAAAATTTGAAAAAAAATATGTTCCAATATTTACATACCAAATAAATGATGTAACAATAACAAAAACTATATGTATGCAATATGGAAAAAACACAGTGGGTATTTTATATAATGTAAAAAATGGAAAAAATACAGCAAAATTAAAATTAACGCCAATAATAAATTTTAGAGATTTCCATTGTATGAATACTGGAAAGACGTATAACTTAAAACAAACAATTGCTAAAAATAAAGTAAAAATAGTAGTAGACAATATGGGAATGTATCCTATATATATGCAATGTTCAGCAGGTATATACAAAGAATATATAAACAATACATTTAACAATATGTATTATATAGAAGAAGAAAAACGTGGATTTTTTCCAGAGGAAAATCATTCAGTTGCAGGCACATACGAAATTGAATTAGAGCCAGAACAAGAAAAAGAAATATCCATAATATGTTCATTAGAGGAAAATATAGAAGAATTAGATGTAAGAGATATAATAAATTCAGAAATAAAAAGGCTAGAAGATGTGGTCTATGAAAGTAATCTGGTTTGGAAAAATGAAAAAGATACTAAAAAGCAAATAGAGGAAAAGAAATTTATAAAAGACCTAGTAATGAGTACTGACAATTTTATTGTATATAGACCAGCATTTGGCTTGCACACAGTAATTGCAGGATATCATTGGTTTTTAGACTGGGGAAGAGATGCTCTAATCTCATATGAAGGGCTTCTTTTAAAAACAAGAAGATTTGAATATGCAAAAGATGTGATATTAACATTTACAAGAAACATAAAATTTGGATTAGTACCAAATGGATATTCTGGTTATGACAATAGACCATTATATAACAGTGTAGACAGTTCATTACTGTTATTTGAACAAACACAAAAATATTTAAACTACACAGGAGATTATATTTTTGTAAAAACAGAATTATATGATTTATTGAAAAAAATAATAGAATCTTATAAAAACGGAATTGACTTAGATAATAACAATATATATCTAGATGATGATAATCTAATATCAAGTGGAACACCAACAACACAAAATACTTGGATGGATGCTAAATATGGTGATTTTGCAGTAACTCCAAGAAATGGAAAAGCAGTAGAAATAAATGCCATGTGGTATAATGCACTAAAAATATTAGAAACATTATGCATAAAATTTGGAGAAAAAACAGATGCAGACATATATGCAAAAATGGCAGAAAAAACTAAGAAATCATTTGAAGAAAAATTTTATAACAAAAAGAAAAAATGCTTATATGATGTGTTAGGAGATGAAAAAATAAGACCAAACCAATTATTTGCAGTATCTTTAACATATCCAATTATAGAGTCAAATGGAGAAATGGCACAAAATATGTTAAAAACAATAGAAAACAAATTGCTTACTAAATATGGAATAAAAACACTTGCAAAAGGCGAAAAAGGATATGTAGATGTTTATGAAGGTAATGGCTTTAAAAGAGATATGAGCTATCACCAAGGAATAACTTGGCCTTGGCTTTTGGGATTATACAATAATGCATTATTGAACCAATTAAAAACAGCAAAAACTAAAAAGGCACAATCAGAAATAAAAGAAAAATATTTAGAATTTGCACAATCGGTAGAAGATACATTCAAAAAAGAATTTTATAATAATGGTGCAATTCAAAGTATATCTGAATTATATGATTCAAAAGCTCCATATCTTCCAAAAGGAACAGTTGCGCAAGCATGGAGTGTAGCAGAAATACTAAGAATAATAATTAACAAAAAGGAAGTAGAAGATGAGAATTTTAGGAATTGACCCGGGATTTGCAATAACAGGATATAGCATAATAGATTATGTAGGAAATAAATTTAATTTAATAACATCAGGAGCAGTAACAACCGAGGCAGGAGTATCATTTCCACTTAGACTAGAAAAAATATATAGAGATCTAGATGTAATTATAAAAGAATATAAGCCAGATGCAATGTCTATTGAAGAATTGTTTTTTAATAACAATGCCAAAACTGCAATAAATGTAGCACAAGCAAGAGGTGTAACATTAGTAGTAGCCAGAATGAATGGCTTAGCAACATATGAATACACTCCACTTCAAATAAAACAAGCAGTAACAGGTTATGGAAGAGCAGACAAAATGCAAGTACAAAGAATGGTAAAAATGATATTAAACACAGAAAAACTTCCGAAACTAGACGATATTACAGACAGTATGGCAATAGCAATTTGCCATGCACACTCAGCAAAATTTTCGCAAAAACTCTAAAATGCAAGGAGAGTATAGAAAATGAAAAATCTAGAAGTAATATATGGAGAGAATACATATTTAATTGAAAAAGAAGTTAAAAATATAAAGAAAAATTTTGGTGAAATTATTCAAGGAATAAACTATGTAGCAATAGAACAAAACAGCTTAGAAAACATTATTCAAGAACTTCAAACACCCGCATTTGGGTATCCTAAAAAGCTAATTGTAGTAAAAAATTGTGATTTGCTAAAAAAAGAACTAAAAACCAAAAAGACCAAGAATATGGAAGTAGCACAAAAAATAGCCGAATACATAGAAGAAAATTACCAGGAATTACAAGAAACCACAATATTACTAATAATAGAAGAAAGTGTAGATAAAACAAATTCTCTATACAAAATGATAGAAAAATATGGAGAAACAAAGGAATTCAAGGAATTAAACATAGTTGAATTAAGCCAAACCTTAAAATCAATATGCAGTGCATATAAAGTAAACATAGATAATGAAACTATAAAATATCTAATTGAAACAAGCGGAACATCTATGCAAGAACTAATAAACGAAATTCGCAAACTAATAGAATATGTAGGAACAAATGGAACAATAGATAAAAAAGCAGTAGACCTGCTTGCAATACCCAAAATAGAAGCAGTTATATTTGATCTAACAGATAGCTTAGGAAGTAAGCAAATCGGAAAAGCACTAGAAACACTAAGAAACTTAATATACAACAAAGAACCAATACAAAAAATTTTAATAACACTTTACAATCATTTCAAAAAACTATACCTAGTAAAACTAGCACAGAAAGAAAATACAAACATAACAGAAGTATTAAACCTAAAACCAAATCAAACATTTCTAACAACAAAATACAAAAAACAATCAGGTTATTTCGAAGAAAAACAACTCAGAGAAATTCTAGAAGAGCTAATTAATCTAGACATCCAAAGCAAATCCGGTCAAATTGATCTGAATATTGGATTAGAAGCTATTTTGTGTAATTATATTTAAAAAAGCAACGAATAATAAAGGATACTCGAAGTATCCTTTATTATTCGTTGCAAAATTAATTAATAAATAACCTAAGGAAACCAACAACAATAAGAATTAAAACTGCAATATACATTAATTGCAACAGTTTAAATTCTCTTTCGGCTTCAAGGTCTTCTGGGTAAATTTTTTGTCTAGCTTCGTCTTCGACACGATTTTTCATAATGAACCCTCCTTATTACCACCTAAATTTAGGGTGTAAAATTTAAAAAAATGACAAAAATATTATATCATATAATATCAAAAAAATATAGAAATTTAATATAAAAAGTAAAAATGAATAATCTTAAAAGAATAAAAAAATGAAAACAGATAAAAATATTTGAGAGAATATACAAGGAGGATATTATATGAATTTTAGAACTGATTTGGCTTTGGAAAGAAGAGATTTGTACAGGAAAGCCAATAATATTAAGGACGAAATTCCGGGAATTGAGACTGAGGAGGAAGAAAAGAAAAATATAAAAATTACAAGAGTTAAAATTACTAACGAGGAAGGCGCAAATGCTATTGGTAAGCCAGTGGGAAACTACATTACAATTGATACTAAAAATTTGAAAAATGCTTCTGAGGATGAAATTCAGGAGTTCGCACAATGCTTGGCAAACGAGCTTACTCGATTGTACAAGATTCACTTGAATGGAAAAGAAGATATTTTAGTTGTAGGACTGGGAAATATGGGAGTTACACCAGATGCATTAGGACCTAGTGTAGTAAAAGATATAGATATAACAAGACATTTACTAAAATATGCTCCACAATATTTAGAACCTGGAACAAGACCTGTAAGTGCAATTGCCCCAGGAGTTTTGGGAACAACTGGAATTGAAACACAGGAAATTTTGAAAGGTATTGTTGAAAATGTCAAACCTAAATTGATAATTGTTATAGATAGCTTGGCTTCTAAAAGCATAGAAAGAATAAGTTCAACAATACAAATTGCAGATACTGGAATTGTACCAGGTGCAGGAGTTGGAAATGCAAGAAAAGAGCTTAGCGAGGATACCCTAGGAATTCCAATAATCGCCCTGGGAATCCCAACTGTTGTAGAAGCTGCAACCATTGCGGCTGATTCAATAGATTTATTTATAGAAAAACTTCAACAAGAAGCAAAATCCAATGAATATCTAAATGAATTAAAAAAACAAGATAAATATGAAATGATAAGAGAAGTTTTAATTCCAAATGACTATAATTTTATAGTAACTCCAAAAGAAATAGATGGACTGATTGAAAATATGAGTTCAGTAGTTGCAAGGGGAATAAACATAAGTTTATAAATAATATTGCATTTATTTATAAAATGGGATATAGTATATAAAAAAAGAGGAGCAAATAAATGAGAGATGCAATAGTAATAGGAGCAGGGCCTGCGGGAATATCGGCTAGCTTGTATATAAAAAGGGCAGGCCATGATGTATTAGTATTATACAAAGATAATGGAGCTTTGGAAAAAGCTACTAAAATAGAAAATTATTATGCTTTACCTGCTACTGGCAAGCAAATTGCTATGCAGGGAATTAAGCAAGCACAAAATTTGGGGATAGAAATAAGAAAAGAAGAAGTTGTAGAAATAGAATATGATTATGAGCAGAAATTTTTTAATGTAAAAGCAGACAAACAATATCAGACCAAAACCGTTGTACTTGCAACAGGCAATAATAGAAAAACCTTAAATATAGAAGGAATAAAAGAATTAGAAGGAAAAGGGATTAGCTATTGTGCTGTATGTGATGCTTTTTTCTATAAAAACAAAGATGTGGCAATAGTGGGAAACGGAAGATATGCAATAAATGAAATAAATCACCTGAAAAATGTAGTAAATAGCATAGTATTGCTAACACAAGGCGAAAATCCACCAGATACAAGAGGGGAAATCGAGGTAATACCAAAGAAAATAGCTAAAATAGAAGGCGAAAATAAAGTTGAAGATGTAATTTTTGAAGACAACACCAAAAGAAAATTAGATGGAATATTTATAGCATTAGGAACAGCAAATGCAACTGATTTTGGTAAAAAACTGGGATTAAACATACAGCAAAACAATATTATAGTAGATAACCAAATGCAAACTAATATGCCAGGTATATTCGCTTGTGGTGACTGTACAGGAGGTTTAATGCAAATATCCAAAGCAGTATACGAAGGCACAAAAGCAGGATTATCTGTGATAGATTATTTAAGAAAAATCAAGGAGGAAAATTAAATGCAAGTATTAAAATTAAATTCAGAAAATTTTGAAAAAGAAGTATTAAATGAGAGCAAGCTAGTATTAGTAGATTTCTATGCAGACTGGTGTGGCCCATGCAAAATGATGGCCCCAATAGTAGAAAAAATAGCTGAGCAAGCAAGCGAAAACGTAAAAATATGCAAAATAAACGTAGACGAAGCATCAGAAATAGCCTCAAAATACGGAGTAATGAGCATACCAACATTCATAGTATTCAAAAATGGAGAGCCAGAAAAAATAACAGTGGGAATGCAACCAGAAGAAAATTTGAAAGAAATGTTGGAAATGTAGCAGATAAAGCCAGTTTTGTTGATTTGAACAAGACTGGCTTTCATATAGTGCGACGGGCATGTCGTTTAGTTAATCGTTGAAAGTCCGTAATGAAGGTACATATCGCCAACCATATAGAGAAACACAAGAGTTCCATTGCGAAGTGTAACGTGGAGAAAGTGTGTAGCAAAATCTTGATATCATTATAGAGAAAACGATACAGGATAAAATATCAACAGAGGAAACGTTCATAAGTAAGTAAAGCATTGTTACATCAACCTTACAATAATATTACATTTTGATTACAACCAACAAATATAATTCAAATTATGATATATTAAACATAACGCAAAAATGAGATAAGAGGGGTAATTAAAAATGAATATGAAAAAGAAAAATATTTGTTACTACATACTAATATTAACCACATTGATATTAGTATTAAGTACAGGGATAACTTATGCTGAAACAAATTCAGATAACGACCAAGAATATGGAAAGGCATATCAAGAATGGCTAAAACTGCCAGAAACAGAAAAAGAAAAAACGCTAACACCAAGAATGTATGATATTCCTTTTAGTTCACTAGAATTAAAAGCAGCAGACGAACAATTAGAATCAAAATATAACTTAGCAGACCATATAGACATAACCGTAGAAGATCAAGAAAATTATGGATTGTGCTGGGCTTTTGCAACAACAAAAGCCATTGAAACAAATCTAGCATTAACTAAAGGCGAGTACTATGATTTTTCAGAGATGGCCTTAGGATATGATATTAATAATTATAGAAAACAATATAGTAGTGATACCGAAGATTCAACTGAAACTGGTGGAAATTTCTGGGAAGTTGCAAATATGATTGAACAAGAACCAGAACAAGGAACTATTTTAGAGAGTGAAGTACCATATATAAATAATTATGCAAATAAAGAAAAATATAATAATGCACATATTATTAAAAAAGTAAAAGAATATGTAGAATTTCCTGCGATATATAATAAAGATGAGAATCAGCAGGAAGTAGAATTATTTCGAAAAGAAATAAAAAACCATATAAAAAAATATGGCTCTATATATGCTAGTATTAAAATTGCTTCAACTGAGTATGATTTTGACAATTCTAATATTGTGAATTATTACAATAGTAATACTAATGCATTATATTATAATGGAAATAATTTTCCTGACCATGCAATATCAATTGTAGGTTGGGATGATAATTATTCAAAAGATAATTTTGCAGAAGGAAATAAACCTAAGAAGGATGGTGCATATATTGTTTTGAATTCTTGGGGAGAAGAGTGGGGAAATAAAGGTTATTTTTATATTTCTTATGAAGACAAATGGGTAGAAACAAACATGAATGGATTTATTGAACTCGAAGATTCAAATATTTCAATGGTAAAAGAAATAAAAGAAAGAAATACTAATAAAAACAGTAAATATGATAAAGTACTAGTTAATGATTTAAAAAGAGAACTAGGAGAAAAAGAAGATAATACGATATACATAATTAATTTTGCAAATTATCTTCCAGCATATCCATACTTTAATGAAATGGATATTTGGACAAGTGAGGGAGCAAATGTTGAAATATATGAATTGGCTTATAGTGATAATGAGTCTACTATTGGAGAAGTAAATTTAAAAGGAAGTGAAGGAGGAGTCTTAGCACTAGGAAAATTATTAGCCAAAAAAACGAATTGCAAAGAAGGAATTAACAATATAAAATTTAATCAGAAACAAGATAGTCGAGAAAATTTTGGCGCAAATTTGGTAGTCAAGTACGAAGGAGAATATATACCTATTCAAAAGCAAGCAATAGGCAATTATAGTATAATAGATAGCTATTTTTCAGGAATACAAAGTGATGGGGAATTTATAATTGGAGCTGATATCGTTAAGAATGATTATAGATATAAATACCCATTAATTATTTATGCTACAAATGGAGAAGAAGATTATTCTAATGGATTGAAGTTAGGAAATATGACTCCGAAAAATGTAATAGACAATAAACAAACTACTTTTAGTATACCGGTTACTATAACTAATATAGATAATATAGGAATAAAAATATATAAAAATAATGAAGAAGTAACTGAATTATTTACTATAGCAAAAAGTTTGCAGGAAATAAGCATAACTAATAATACAAATGAATCTGGGGAGTACTTAATTGAATTTGCCTCTGAGGGAGGTAAACCCGCATATAAGACAATTACTATATCGTCGCCATTTAGATTATCAAAAATGCTTTCAATATATGTTGAGAGTACACAAGAAATGGAATATTTTTTTGGAATAAATGATCTTAAAGAAGGAACTACAATAGAAAATGTGTATATACAGTCAAATGGAAAAGATGTTACTGGTTTATTTAAAAATCTTAGAACATCTGACTCGTTAATTCAATTTGAAAGAAAGCTTAGCAATAAAGTACCAGCTGGTACATATGAAGTGGTAATGGATGTAGAAAATTATAAAGTAAGAAAAGTTTTTTACATAAAAGATGACCAATTAATAAAAATATCAACTGATTATAGGATAGATGATTATGGAAATTTAGAAGAAACTCCTGTAACATTTAGATATCCTGATTATGATTATACTACATATATAAAAAATATAACTACTGGTGAAGAAAAGTTTTTACTGGTAACATCTCAGGAAGAGAGCTACTTACAATTGGAAAACGGAAATCTTTATGAGATTAGAATATATGGTAGAATACTACCAAAGCTTATAAACTTAAATTATCATTCTTATGCTCGAATATATGTGTATAAAGATAAGGATGGAAAAAAATATTTTAGGACATCTGAAAATGGAGAAAATTTAGAAAGTACGACGATGAAGATATATAATGCAGATGGAAAAGAAATGACAAACAAATACGAGCAATCAAAAATAGAATTGATATATGATGCGATACAAATAACAACAGAAACTCCGCCAATATTACAAGCAGGAGATTTAAGTTATAATACTTATGAAATTAGGATAGATGACGGAAGAACAAGAGCTAAATTTGAAAACGAAATGAAGACATATAAAAAAGTAACAATAGTAAACAAGGATGGAAATCAAGTAAGAGAAGATGAATTACTAGGTACGGGAATGAAAATAAAATGTGAAAATGAAGAATGGACAGTAATTTGCCATGGAGATATAGATGGTAATGGTGAATTAACCGTAACAGACATATCTAAACAAAGATTAAATATAATTCGGTAAAGAAATATTAACAGGTGAATACGAAATCGCAGCAGACTTTAATCAAGATGGCAAAGTAAGCCTAACAGACTTATCCCAAATGAAAACTGCTGTAATTGATATAAATTAGAAAAGTTCTACTATATTACAAATGTTATGAAATATGTGAGATAGTATTAAGAATAGGAAAATTTTACTATTGAAGAAAAAAGTGTTGAACTGCCAGTTCCTAATGAGAAAAAAGATGGTAAAATAGAGTACTTGTTTAAATATGAAGCTAGTGGAGTGATGATGTATACTTTTAAAAGTGCTAATAATTGGAAAATGGAAACTAAAAAGTTAAATGATAGGCAAGCACAAATTATTGTTTATATACCATATAGTAGTGTTAAAGTAATAACTCCAACTTCAGCTGAAAGGAGTCTACAAAAGATATCTCATACCTTAATAATTTACGAAGAGCAAATTATCCAACAAGAAGTTATGAGAAAGGTTGCAGAAGTGACTATTCCATCAATTTATGTGGAAATGTCTGTACCTAATAGGAAGACGGTAGTTGGAACAAAATATACTTGTCTGAATAGAGGATTGATTGTATCTACACCAAATGATGAAAATAGTTTTAAATATATATGGAAATATATGAAAATTGAAGCTGTTCAAAATGAAGAAGTTGTAAAGATAAGCAATGTAAGTAAAAGGGTAACAAAGGAATTTTCGGGATTAAGAGGAGAATTAACAGTTTTGTTAGAAACATTAAATCCTGGAAAAACGAAAATTTATGCTGTATCTCCAACGAATCAAAAAATATTAATACTAAATTTAACAGTGGATGATATTATTCTAGATAATAGTAATTTAGAAATAAAAGAAAATGAAGAAGCGGAAATAAATGTTATATCGGGTGCGACTAAAGAGGCTAAATGGAGTAGCTCAGATGATAATATTGTACAAATTATAGAGTCAGAATACAATAAAGTGAAAATAAAAGGAATAAATGAAGGAACTGCTACTATAACTTGGAAAAACAAGCAGGAAAATCAATCGAGAACTTGTAAAATAACAGTAAAAAAAGAGCTTAATGAAGAAAACAAGGATGATCAAAATAATGACACGAAAGATGATTCAAAAGACGATACAAAAGAAGACACCAAGGAGGATCAGAAAGAAGAAGTAAAAATCCCATATAAAATACAAGATAAAAAATATTGTACAGGAATAAAAAAGAATATATCAAAAGCTCAAATAAAAAAAGATTTAAATAGCTCTGAATTCAAAATAAAAGACCACAAAAATAATGAAATTCTAGACGATACTAAAATAGGAACTGGAATGAAACTAGAAGTGAACAACACTGAATATGTTTTGGTAATTCAAGGAGACTTAAATGGCGATGGAGATATCACTACCACAGATATATCGAAGCTAAGAGAACAAATAATTGAAAGAGAAATGCTACAAAACGAATACAAATTAGCAGCAGACATAAACGGAGACGAAAAAATAACATTGACAGATTTATCGCAACTAAAAGGCGAAATTATAAAATAAATTTAGAAACACAGGCTAGATAAATTATTAAATAAATCATAAATAATGAAGAAAGTTAGATAAAAATAAAAAGGGAGAGATACAAATGAATGAGAAAAAAGAAATTAAAATTAGTTTAACAACTTTTATTGTAGGGATTATTGCAATAGTGTTGTCGATTTTGGTAATTGTGATGGGAATGTATATTGCGACACAAAACAAAGGAAAGAGTGAAACAGAAAATAATCAATTAAAACTAGAAAAGAATGAAGAAGTAATATCTTCAAATAATATTGGAAAAGAAGAAAAAACTAAAAATACTAGTTTGGAAGAAATTGAAATTATGACTGAACAAATACAATTAAAGAAAAATAATACAAATAATTTAAAAGAATGTACATATTATTACGAATATACTTATGAAGGAGATCCTAAACCATCATATGAATATGTATATAATATAGAAGAATTAGATCATATTGCTGATTTGGGGACAGTAGAAGAACAAGTAAAAATGTCAACCGAAATAGATGGGTATAGATTAAAATATGAAAATGGAAAATATAAAATATGCCATACAACAGGAATAGATTGGTATACTAAAGAAAAATTAGCAATGAAAGCAAATATATATTATGAGATTAAGAATGTGCCACAAAATATAGTAAAAATACTGTTTAAACCTAATATAGGAAATGGAGCTTCAACAAATATGATTTTAATGTTAGATAGCAAAGGAAATGTTTACTGTGTAGATTTTTCCACATCTGATATTACTAATGATTTTGAGGTTTACAAAGTTAAGAATTTAGAAAATATTAAAAATATTCTTGTTGTTAATGTAGGAGAGGTTTATAATAATGAACTCCAAGGCGGTTATACAGAAATTTTTGCGAAAACAAATGATGGGAAAATCTATAAGGTAGACATAGACTTAGATGGAGCAATTAGAAATTTAGAGCCAGGAACATATTTAATTGAAATGACAGAAAAAATGGAAGGTGAAAATGATTATTCAGACGAAGGGGTTACTTGGAACGATGAAGGACAGTGCTGTATTTATCAAGGATGGGGCTCAGCTTTGACTGGAACTTCTTATGAAAATGGAAAAGAATTGATATGCAATATCAATAAGAGAGAAGATGAAAGTGGAGAACATTCAGAAACTGATGTAGATATTACTATAAAATATTTAATAACAAAAAATAACACTTTAAAATTAGAAGAAATTACTATAAATGACGATACCGAATGGAAACAAAAATTCCCAGATGCACAGCTTATTTGGGGTGAGTCTTTAAAAGTTGGAAATGTATTTAAAAAAGTTGAAGATTAAAAAAGATGGAGAATTAAAAAAGCATAAATTTTAGATAAAAACCTAGAAATTTATGCTTTATTTTTTATAACGATTATATGTTTACATAAAAACACCAAAATTACCAATTTTTTTACGAAAAAGTATTGACGTAGTAGGTTATTCTGTTGTATAATATGTTTTGCGTATGGATTTGCGGTGAAGCAGAATGTGGCTACACTTTGTAAAAAGTGGAGGGAACTTCTGTGGAGTATGTCTTGGCTTAGACCGGGCGAAAGTTTGATAAGAGCACTTTTTACCTAAGTTCATATACTGCCTTAGGTTTTAATAATGGTATAAAAAGAAACACCAGGGTGCGTTGATAACTTGCCGGAATATTTATTATAAGGAGGGAAATCATGGCAACATCAAACAAGTTAGTAGGAAGTGACAAAATCAGAATTAGACTAAAAGCTTACGACTATGTAGTTTTAGACCAGTCTGCTGAAAAGATAGTGGATACTGCTAAAAGAACAGGAGCACAAGTTTCAGGTCCTATTCCACTTCCAACAAAGAAAGAAGTTATAACAATTTTACGTTCTCCACACAAACATAAAGATGCAAGAGAACAATTCGAAATGAGAACACATAAAAGAGTTATAGATATTCTATATCCAACACAAAAGACTGTTGATAGTTTAATGAAATTAGACTTACCAGCAGGTGTAGACATCGAAATTAAATTATAATTAGTAACAATTAAAGTTACAATGAAAAACCAAGCTGGTTAAAATATCAGCCAATAGTTAGGAGGAAAAAATAATGAACAAAGCTTTAATAGGCAAAAAAGTAGGAATGACTCAAATATTTGACGAAAATGGTGCAGTTATTCCAGTAACAGTTATAGAAGCTGGACCTTGTACAGTAGTGCAAGTAAAAACAGTTGAAACAGATGGATATGATGCTGTTAAATTAGGATTTGGTTCTGTAAAAGAATCTAAATTAAACAAACCTGAAAAAGGAAACTTTAAAAAGGCAAATCTAGAACCTAAAAAACATTTAAGAGAATTTAGATTAGATTCAGTAGAAAATGTAACAGTTGGTTCTGAATTAAAAGCAGACGTATTTGCATCTGGCGAAAAAGTTGATATACAAGGAACAACAAAAGGTAAAGGATTCCAAGGTGTTATTAAACGTCACGGACAACACAGAGGACCAATGGGACATGGTTCTATGTATCATAGAAGACCTGGTTCAATGGGACCTACATCAACACCAGGAAGAGTTTTCAAAGGTAAAAAACTTCCAGGACATATGGGTGTAGATACAGTTACAATTCAAAACCTTGAAGTTGTAAGAGTAGATTTAGACAAAAATGTTATATTAGTAAAAGGTAGTGTTCCAGGATGCAAAGGAGCAATACTAAAAATAAAAAATTCAGTGAAAGCAGTTAAATAGGAAGGAGGAACAATAATGCCTAAAATAGATGTATATGATATTAAAGGTAAAAAGGTTAGCGATTTAGAATTAAATGAAGAAATATTTGGAATTGAACCAAATGAAAACGTAGTACATAGCGTACTTATTAACTATTTAGCTAATCAAAGACAAGGTACACAAAGCACAAAAACTAGAAGCGAAGTTTCTGGTGGTGGAAGAAAACCTTGGAAACAAAAAGGAACAGGTAGAGCTAGACAAGGAAGTATAAGAGCACCACAATGGATAAAAGGTGGTATAGCATTAGGACCAAAACCTAGAAGCTACAAATATACAGTAAACAAAAAAGAAAGAAGACTAGCTATAAAATCTGTATTAAGTTCAAAAGTATTAGAAAACTCATTAGTAGTTGTTGATAAAATGGACTTAAAAGAAATTAAAACAAAAACTATGGTTAAAGCATTAGCAGATTTAAAAGTAACAGAATCAGCTTTAATTCTTTTACCAGAAAAAAATGAAACAGTTCAAAAATCTGCAAGAAATATTGAGAACGTAAAAACAAGTTTAGTAAATACAATAAATGTTTATGATTTATTAAAATACAAAAAACTTGTAGTTACAGTTGATACTGTAAAGAAAATTGAGGAGGTGTACGCATAATGAGACCAGAAGATATTATAGTAAGACCAATAGTAACAGAAAAAAGTAATGAAGCATTACAAGAAGGAAAGTATACCTTTGAAGTAGCTAAAAAAGCTACAAAAATACAAATTGCCACAGCAGTTGAAAAATTATTCAATGTTAAAGTATTAAAAGTTAATACAATGAATGTTGGAGGAAAACAAAAAAGATTTGGAGTACATCAAGGAAAAACATCTGATTGGAAAAAAGCAATAGTAACAATTGATACAAATCCACAAGATAGCAAATATTTAGCAAAAGGTGGAAAAGAAGTTAAAGTTGCTAACAAATACAAAGATGCAATTGATGAATTCACAGGAGTTTAAAAAATAAAATTATCTAGAAAAAACTAGGAAAATAAATAAAGGAGAGAATTTTAAAATGGGAATTAAACATTACAGACCAATTACACCATCAACAAGAAATATGACTGTTTCTACATTTGAAGAAATAACAAAAAAATCACCAGAAAAATCATTGCTTGCTAAAAAAAGCAAAAATGCTGGTAGAAACTCATATGGTAGAATAACAGTAAGACATCAAGGTGGTGGAAACAAACAAAAATATAGAATTATAGATTTCAAACGTCAAAAAGACGATATGGTAGCAACTGTAATAGGAATCGAATATGATCCAAACAGAAGTGCTAACATAGCTTTAATACAATATGAAGATGGAGAAAAAGCATATATTTTAGCTCCAATCGGATTAAAAGATGGAGACAAAGTTGTATCTGGACCAAAAGCAGATATTAAACCAGGAAACTGTCTTCCAATCGAGAATATACCAGTTGGTACAATGATTCATAATATAGAATTAAATCCAGGACAAGGTGGAAAACTAGTAAGAGCTGCAGGACAAGAAGCACAACTTATGGCAAAAGAAGGTAAATATGCTCACGTAAGACTTCCATCAGGAGAAATGAGACTTGTTATGGCTAGATGTAGAGCTACAATAGGTACAATTGGAAATTCTGATTATGAAAACATTAAATTAGGTAAAGCTGGAAGAAAAAGACATATGGGAATTAGACCATCTGTTAGAGGTTCTGTTATGAACCCTTGCGATCACCCTCATGGTGGTGGTGAAGGTAAAGCACCAGTTGGTAGACCTGGACCACTTACTCCTTGGGGCAAACCAGCACTTGGATATAAAACAAGAAAGAAAAATAAACAATCTGATAAATTTATTGTTAAGAGAAGAAAATAGAAAAATATCTTAAAATCCTATAAAGAAGGGAGAAGAAAAAATGTCAAGATCAAGCAAAAAGAAACCTTTTGTAGCACCAGAGCTATTAAAAAGAGTTGAAGCTATGAATGAAACAGGAAAGAAAGACGTTTTAAAAACATGGTCAAGAGCATCTACTATATATCCACAAATGGTTGGACACACAATAGCTGTTCATGACGGAAGAAAGCATATTCCAATTTATATATCAGAAGAAATGATTGGTCATAAATTAGGAGAATTTGCGCCAACAAGAACTTTCAAAGGTCATTCAGGAGACAAGACAACATCAGTTAAATAAATAAATCTCACATAAAGGAGGGAAATATCGTGCAAGAAATGCAAGAAAAGAAAGTAGAAGCAAGAGCAGAACTTAAATATGCTAGAATATCAGCAAGAAAAGTTAAAATAGTAGCAGATTTAATAAGAGGAAAAGATGCAAGTGAAGCCTTAGCAATAGTTAAGTTCACACCAAAAGCATCATCTGAAATTATAGAAAAATTATTAAAATCAGCAATGGCAAATGCTGAAAACAATCATAAAATGGACGTTAATAAGTTATATGTTGCTGAAATATATGCAAACCAAGGCCCTACATTAAAAAGAATTAGACCAGCTGCAAAAGGTTCAGCAGTAAGAATCAGAAAAAGAACAAGCCATATAACAATCGTTTTAAGAGAAAGAGAATAAAGATAGGAGGAACGTAAAAAATGGGACAAAAAATGCATCCACATGGATTAAGAGTTGGTATCATTAAAGATTGGGACTCAAAATGGTATGCAGATTCTAATAAATTTAGTGATTATTTAATAGAAGACTACAAAATCCGTGAATTACTTAAAAAGAAATTATTTGCTGCTGGAATTTCTAAAATAGAAATCGAAAGAACAGCAAAAATTGTAAAAGTAAATGTTTATACTGCTAAACCAGGATTAGTAATTGGTAAAGGTGGAAACCTAGCAGAAACAACAAAAGCTGAATTACAAAAATTGATAGGCAAAGATGTTAGCCTAAATATAGTTGAGGTTAAGAATATTGATTTAGATGCGCAATTAGTTGCTGAAAATATTTGTGCTCAACTTGAAAAGAGAATTTCATTCAGAAGAGCTATGAAACAAGCAATGCAAAAAACAATGAAAGCAGGAGCTCTTGGAATAAAAACATCAGTATCTGGTAGATTAGGTGGAGCTGATATGGCAAGAACTGAATTCTACAAAGAAGGAACAATTCCTTTACAAACTTTAAGAGCTGATATAGACTATGGTTTCTATGAAGCTGATACAACTTATGGAAAAATAGGTGTTAAAGTTTGGATCTACAAAGGAGAAGTTCTTGGTAAGAAAAAAGAGTTAGCAAAAGGAGGCGAGGAATAATGCCAGTAATGCCAAAAAGAAGCAAATATAGAAAAATGCAAAAAGGTAGAAATAGAGGAAAAGCAACAAGAGGAACAAAAGTAACTGATGGAGAATACGGATTACAAGCAACAGAGGCAGGATGGATTACTTCTAACCAAATAGAGGCTGCTCGTGTGGCTATGACTCGTTTTATAAAAAGAGGAGGAAAAGTTTGGATAAAAGTTTTCCCAGATAAGCCAATTACAAAGAAACCAGCTGAAACTCGTATGGGTAAAGGTAAAGGGGCTCCAGAGTATTGGGTAGCAGTAGTAAAACCAGGAAGAGTAATGTTTGAAATAGCAGGAGTTCCAGAGGAAACTGCAAGAGAAGCATTAAGACTTGCTATGCACAAACTACCTGTAACAGCTAAATTCGTAAGCAAAGAAATTGAAGTAGGTGGTGATAATGATGAAGATAAATAAAATAAGAGAAATGTCTTCACCAGAGTTAGAAAAAGAACTAGACGAATTAAAATCAGAATTATTCAAATTAAGATTTAGTCTAGCAACAAATGGATTAGACAATCCAATGAAAATAAAAGAAGTAAAAAAAGATATAGCTAAAATAAAAACAATTCTTAGAGAAAGAGAATTAGCAGAACAAAAAGCTTAGTTCTAATAATTTAATCTCTAAAAGAAAGGAGAAATTTCAATGGCAGAGAGAAATCTTCGTAAAGTTATGATAGGAACTGTTACATCTGATAAAATGGATAAAACAGTTGTGGTATCAGTTGAAACTAACGTAAAACATAAATTATATGGAAAAATAGTAAAAAGAACATATAAATTAAAAGCACACGACGAAGAAAATGCGTGCAAAGTTGGAGACAAAGTTAAAGTTATGGAAACAAGACCTCTTTCAAAAGATAAAAGATGGAGAGTTGTAGAAATAATGGAAAAGGCTGATGTAAAATAAGAAATATAGAGAAGGAGGACTATACCAATGGTACAACAACAATCAATATTAAAAGTAGCTGACAACACAGGCGCAAAAGAAATTATGTGCATTAGATGTTTAGGCGGTTCATACAGAAAATATGCTAGAATTGGTGATATAATAATAGCTTCTGTTAAAGATGCTACACCAGGAGGCGTTGTAAAAAAAGGTGAAGTTGTAAAAGCAGTAGTAGTTAGAACAAAAAAAGGCGCTAGAAGACAAGATGGTTCTTATATTAAATTTGATGAAAACGCAGCTGTAATTATAAAAGATGACGGAAATCCAAAGGGTACTCGTATATTTGGACCAGTTGCAAGAGAATTAAGAGATAAGAACTATATGAAAATTCTTTCATTAGCACCAGAAGTATTATAAAATGGAGATTGCAGTAGAAAGGAGAAATCTTTAATGAAGATAAAAAAAGGAGATACAGTTCAAGTTTTATCTGGAAATGATAAAGGAAAAACTGGTGAAGTTTTAGAAGTAATACCAAAAACTGAAAAAGTAATAGTTAAAGGTATTAATGTAAGAAAAAAACATGTTAAACCTAGAAAACAAGGTGAAGAAGGTGGAATACTAAGCATTGAATCAGCTATTCATAGCAGTAAACTTGCAGTAGTATGCCCAAAATGTAACAAACCAACAAGAATTGGTTATGAAGTTGAAAAAGATAATAAAGTACGTGTTTGCAGAAAATGTGGTACAAAAATAAAATAAGGAAGGAGGCTCTAAGTTATAATGGAAAAATTAAGAGAACAATATGAAAAAGAAGTAATACCTGCATTAATGAAAAAATTTAATTATAAATCTGTTATGCAAGTGCCAAAATTAGAAAAAATCATTATAAACGTAGGGTTAGGAGATATAAAAGACAACCCAAAATCATTAGATAATGCTATAAATGATATAAGTTTAATAACAGGTCAAAAACCAGTTGTTACAAAAGCTAAAAAATCAATTGCAGCATTTAAATTAAGAGAAGGTGCAAAAGTTGGATGTAAAGTAACACTAAGAAGTGGAAAAATGTATGATTTTGCATACAAATTATTCAATGTTGCACTTCCAAGAGTTAGAGATTTTAGAGGAGTATCAGCTAATTCTTTTGACGGTAGAGGTAACTATTCAATGGGAGTTAAAGAACAATTAATATTCCCAGAAATCGAATATGATAAAATAGATAAAATAAGAGGTATGGATATTATATTTGTAACAACAGCACAAACAGACGAAGAAGCAAAAGAATTATTAACTCTTCTTGGAATGCCATTTAGAGTTTAAAATTTAAATAATTAGGTAGCAAGTTTTAGAATATAGATAATTTTAAAACTTAGTCCCCTAACATATTAAAGGAGGAATTAAAGCAAATGGCTAAAAAATCAATGATTATAAAACAACAAAGAGAACCAAAATATCAAACAAGATATTACAATAGATGCAAAATTTGTGGTAGACCACATGCTTATATAAGAAAATTTGGAATATGCCGTATATGTTTTAGAGAATTAGCACATAAAGGTGAAATTCCAGGTATAAAAAAATCAAGTTGGTAAACTTAAAATATTAAGAAGGAGGTAAAGACTAGAATGAATATTACTGACCCAATAGCAGATATGTTAACTAGAATTAGAAATGCAAGTACATCTAAATTCAAAACAGTTGATATACCAGCATCAAATATGAAAAAATCAATTGCACAAATATTATTAGATGAAGGATATATAAAAGCTTTCGAAGAAATAGAAAATGAAACACAAGGAATAATAAGAATAACATTAAAATATGACGAAAAAGGTAAAAAGGTAATAGCTGGATTAAAAAGAATCAGTAAACCAGGATTAAGAATATATGCAGCAAAAGACGAATTACCAAAAGTTTTAAATGGTTTAGGAATAGCTATAATCTCAACATCACAAGGGTTAATGACAGACAGAGAAGCAAGAGCAAAAGGTATAGGCGGAGAAGTATTAGCTTATATCTGGTAATAAATATTAAAAAGAATGGAGGAAAATACACGATGTCAAGAATCGGAAACAAACCAATAGTAGTTCCAGACGGTGTAGAAGTTAAAATAGATGGTAATGCCGTAACAGTAAAAGGTCCAAAAGGAACATTATCAAAAGAATTCCATAAAAATATCAATATTGCAATGGAAGATAAAATAATAACATTAACAAGATGTGATGATGAACCAAAAAACAGAGCTTTACACGGATTAACAAGAACTTTATTAGCTAATATGATTGAAGGTACTACTAATGAATTTACAAGACAACTAGAAATAAATGGTGTTGGATATAGAGCACAAAAAAGTGGTACAAAATTAGTACTTACACTTGGATATTCACACCCAGTAGAAATGGAAGCACCAGAAGGAATCACTTTTGAAGTTCCAAATCCAAATACAATAATTGTAAGAGGTATCGACAAAGAATTAGTTGGTCAAACAGCAGCTGTTATAAGAACAAAGAGACCACCAGAGGTATATAGAGGTAAAGGTATTAAATATGCTGAGGAAGTTATTAGACGTAAAGAAGGTAAAGCTGGTAAGAAATAAAATTACAAAAACATTTATGTAAAGAGGTGAAAAATAAATGATATCAAAGATAGACAGAAAAGAACAAAGAGTAAGAAGACATGCAAGAGTTAGAACAAAAATATCTGGAACAGCAGAACGTCCAAGACTTTGTGTATATAGAAGCAATAATAATTTATATGTTCAAGTTATAGATGATGTAAAGGCTACAACATTAGTTAGTGCATCTACTCTTGATAAAGAAATAAAAACAAAACACAGCAATAAAGAAGCTGCAAAAGAATTAGGAGCTTTAATTGCTAAAAGAGCGTTAGAAAAAGACATTAAAACAGTAGTTTTTGATAGAGGTGGATACATATACCACGGAGTTGTAAAAGAATTAGCAGAAGCTGCAAGAGAAGGCGGATTAGAATTCTAAAAATGAAATTCATAAAAATATGTCAAAGGGCAAATCTATTGTAAATAGAAATAGATTTGGTAATTTGGACTAAGAAAGGAGAAACTTTAATGGAAGAGAATTCAGTAGAATTAAAAGAGAAAGTTGTTGCTATAAACAGAGTTGCTAAGGTTGTTAAAGGTGGTAGAACTTTTAGATTTAGCGCATTAGTTGTAGTTGGTGACGGAAATGGTAATGTTGGTGTTGGAAATGGTAAAGCTGCCGAAGTTCCAGATGCTATAAAAAAAGCCATTGAAGAAGCTAAAAAGAACTTAATACAAGTTCCAATAGTAGGAACAACAATACCACACGAATATGTTGGTAAATTTGGAAGTGCAAGTGTATTATTAAAACCAGGAGAAAAAGGTAGTGGACTTATTGCAGGAGGAAGCGTAAGACCAGTTCTAGAACTTGCTGGTTATAGAGATATTAAAACTAAGGTTATAGGAACAAACAATCCTAGAAACGTAGTATATGCTACATTAAATGCTCTTGAAAATATGAAGACAGCAGAAGAAATTGCTAAAAAAAGAGGAAAGAAAGTAGAAGAAATACTTTAATTTATATTAAAGTATTTCAAAAGATAAATAGGAGGTGCGAACATAAATGGAATTAGGTGAATTAAAACCAGCAGTAAAAAAAGAAACAAGAAAAAGAGTTGGACGTGGAGTTGGTTCAGGACTTGGAAAAACTTCTGGAAGAGGACATAAAGGACAAAAATCAAGATCAGGTGGCGGAGTAAGACGTGGTTTTGAAGGAGGTCAAACACCTTTATATAGAAGATTACCAAAAAGAGGATTTACAAATATCCACGCTAAAAACTATACAGAAGTTACATTAACAATGTTAAACAGAGCTAAATCAGAAGAAGTAACAGCTGAAAGCTTACTTGCTGATGGAATAATTAGCAAAATCAATGATGGTATAGTTGTAATTGGTACTGGAAGTCTAGAAAAGAAATTAACTGTTAAGGCAAAAAGATTTACTAAATCTGCACAAGAGAAAATAGAAGCTCTTGGTGGAAAGACTGAGGTGATTTAGTTGTTTAAAACAATAAAAAACGCACTAAAAACACCTGATGTTAGAAAGAAATTATTATATGTATTATTGTTAATAGTTATTTTTAGATTAGGTTGTTATATAGCCGTACCAGGAGTAGATACGATTGCATTAAATGAAGAAATGAAATCATCTGCAAATGGAATCTCTGGATTGATTGATATCATTTCCGGAGGTGCTTTTTCTAGATTATCAATTTTCGCTATGTCAATAACACCATATATTACAGCATCAATAGTAATTCAATTACTTGGAATGATAGTCCCTTCACTTGAAAAAATGATGAAGGAAGGCGGAGAAGCTGGAAGAGCTAAAATAAATAAATATACAAAAGCTCTTATGATTGTTTTAGCAACAGTTGAAGCTGCTGGAATATATATATCATATAAGAGTACAGGAATATTTATAAATACAGGATTTATGACTGGACTTACAGTTGTGTTAAGTTTAGTAGCAGGAACTTCTATCCTAATGTGGTTAGGAGAACAAATTACTGAAAAAGGTGTCGGAAATGGTATTTCAATGCTAATCTTTGTAGGTATTATATCTGGTTTACCAGGATTTTTAGTAACACTAAAAGATTTAATATTTACAGATGCAGGATTTAATACAGCTGGATTGATAACAGCTCTTGGATTGTTAATAGGAGCCGTAATTTTAATTGCAGCAGTAGTATTTGTACAACAATCAGAAAGAAGAGTACCTGTTCAATATGCTAAAAAAGTAGTAGGAAGAAAAATGTATGGCGGACAAAGCACACATATTCCTCTAAAATTAGCAATGGCAGGAGTTATGCCTATAATATTTGCTTCAGCATTTATGACATTCCCTGCAATGTTCTTACAAATATTTGTAAAAGATATAGCAACACAAACTGGATTCTGGGCAGGTGTATATAAGTTCTCAATTGCAACATCTACATCTGTTGGAATTCCAATAGGATATTCAATCGCTAATGCTGTGGTATATTTGCTATTGATAGTTGGATTTACATTCTTCTACACATATGCAACATTTAACCCAGCAGAAGTATCAAGTAATATTAAGAAAAATGGAGGATTTATACCAGGAATAAGGGCTGGAAAGCCAACAACTGAATATCTATCTTCTATAATTTCTAAATTAACTTGGTTTGGTGCAGTTTTCTTAGCAATAATTGCAATACTACCAATGTTAATAAGATTTACAGATTTGAATATTGCATTTGGTGGAACATCAATACTTATCGTAGTTGGTGTAGCACTAGAAATAGTACAACAATTAGAATCACAATTAGTAATGAGACATTACAAGGGATTCTTGGAATAAATAATATAGGGCAAAATTCCTTTGCCCTGTATAATTTTTTTAAAATGAATAGTTTATATTATTCATTTTAAAAAAGTTATAGAACTATCATTGGTAGAAGGAGTGAACTTAAATGGTTTTAATAATGTTAGGAGCACCAGGTGCCGGAAAAGGAACTGTCGGCAAAAAGGTAGCAGAAGAATTAGGGGCTACTTATATTGCAACAGGTGATATTTTTAGAGAGATAATAAAACAAGATACACCACTTGCAAAAGAAATAAATGAGTGTATAAAACAAGGAAAACTTGTACCTGACGAATTGGCAATAAAAATATTTATGGAAGATATTTTACCAGAAGATTTAAACAAAGATATAATTTTAGACGGATACCCAAGAACAGAAGGGCAAGCTAAACATTTAGATAAAGTTTTAGAAGAAAAAGGATTAAAAGTAAATTGCACAATCAATATTGATGTTTCAAGCAAACTCATAATTGATAGAATTGTTAATAGAAGAATTTGTCCAGAATGTAATGAAATATATAATTTAAAATATGGAAAAAGGCCATTTCAAGAAAATGTTTGCAATAACTGTGGAAGTCAGTTAATTCAAAGAATAGACGACAATGAGGAAACTATAAAAGATAGATTACATACCTATGAGGTTAACACAAAACCACTAATAAATTATTATGAAAAACAAGGAAAATTAAAAAATATAGAAGCAGATGAGCATACAAGTATTGAAGAATTAGTAAGTATAGCTTTGGATTATACTCAGGAATAGGAGAAAAAATGGTATATATAAAATCAAAAAAAGAAATTGAAATTATGAAGGAAGCATGTAAATTAACATACTTAACACATAAAGAAATTGAAAAATATATAAAACCAGGAATAACTACTTGGGAATTAGATAAAGTAGCAGAAAAATTCATAAAAGAAAATGGTGCAATTGCAGCACAAAAAAATTATCCTAGTGGAGTAAAGGGAATACCTAATTTCCCAGCAACTCTATGTATATCAATAAATGACGAAGTAATACATGGAATTCCATCAAAAAAAGTACATTTAAAAGATGGAGATATGGTTAGTATAGATTTAGTTGTATTGAAAAACGGATTTCATGGAGATGCAGCTAGAACTTATATTGTAGGTACTCCAAGCAAAGAAAAACAAAGACTATTAGATGTAACAAAACAAGCATTTTTTGAAGGAATAAAATATGCTGTTCCAGGTAATAGAATTGGAGATGTTTCTCACGCAATTGGAGAATATGTAAAACAAAATGGATATTCAGTTGTAAGAGAATTCCAAGGACATGGAATAGGAAGAGAAATGCACGAAGATCCAGGTGTTCCAAATTACGGAAAAGCAGGAAAAGGTGTAAGATTAGAACCTGGAATGACAATTGCCGTAGAACCTATGGTAATAGAAGGAAAACCAGGAATTTTAGAGTTAGAAGATGGCTGGACAATAATTACAGAAGACGGAAGTTTATCAGCACATTACGAAAATACAATTTTAATTACAGAAAAAGAACCAGAAATATTGACAATATTGTAAAAATATTATATACTATATAAGCTATATGCGAAAAAGTAGATAAATCTTTTTCAAGGAGGGGTAAAGTCTTGGCAAAAGAGGATGTTATAGAAATTGAAGGTACTGTTGTAGAAGCATTACCAAATACAAACTTTAAAGTAAAACTAGAAAATGGGCATGAAGTATTAGCTCATATATCTGGTAAGTTAAGAATGAATTATATAAAAATTCTTCCAGGTGACAAAGTTAAACTTGAATTATCACCATATGATCTTTCAAGAGGACGTATTACTTGGAGGGATAAATAATATATAATTGTTAGATGGAGATTGTATTAACCCACCTATCTCTTAAACTAACTTCTATCATTTTTAGGAGGTGTAAGAAATGAAGGTAAGACCATCAGTAAAAAAAATGTGTGAAAAATGCAAAGTAATCAAAAGAAAAGGTGTCATTAGAGTTATTTGTGAAAATCCAAAACACAAACAAAGACAAGGTTAATTATGGTATTAACATAAATTAGTTGCGGCTGATAAACTAATTTAGTTTACATTTCTAATTTATGTTTATATATAGTCTGATTCTTTTTTATAAACTATTTTTCTATAAATTGGAGTTTGACTAAAACTCTAATTTATAGAAAAATACATTTCAAATAAAAGAGAAAAAAGACAAAAAAATATTTATGCGGAGGTGCTAAAAAATATGGCTCGTATAGCAGGAGTAGATTTACCTAGAGAAAAAAGAATAGAAATAGGGCTAACATACATCTATGGAATAGGACTAACAAGTTCTCAAAAAATACTTAAAGAAGCTGGAATCAATCCAGATTTAAGAGTAAAAGACTTAACAGATGACCAAGTAAATAGCATAAGAAAAGCTATGGAAGGTTATAAAACAGAAGGCGATTTAAGAAGAGAAGTAGCTTTAAACATAAAAAGACTAACAGAAATAGGATGTTATAGAGGTCTAAGACATAGAAAAGGTTTACCAGTTAGAGGTCAAAGAACAAAAACAAATGCTAGAACAAGAAAAGGTCCTAGAAAATTAGTAAGTAAAAGTAAAAAATAATTAAGGAGGAAACCAAATGGCTGTAAAAGGTTCAGTAAAGAAAACAACTACTAGAAGAAGAGATAGAAAAAACATCGATAAAGGTGCTGCTCATATTCATTCTAGTTTTAATAATACAATAGTAACTATTTCAGATGTTCAAGGAAATGTAATTTCTTGGGCTAGTGCTGGTGGATTAGGCTTCAAAGGTTCTAGAAAAAGTACACCATTCGCAGCAGGACAAGCGGCTGAAACAGCTGCCAAAGCAGCAATGGAGCACGGACTAAAAACAGTTGAAGTATATGTTAAAGGTCCTGGTTCAGGACGTGAAGCAGCTATAAGATCACTTCAAACAGCTGGATTAGAAATAAGTATGATAAAAGACGTAACACCAATACCACACAATGGTTGCAGACCACCAAAAAGAAGAAGAGTATAGGTGTAATAGATATTAAAGAATATCTGAAAAATTATGGAGGTGTAAATAATAAATGGCAAGATATAAAGATGAACAATGCCGTATTTGCCGTAGAGAAGGTCAAAAATTGTTCTTAAAAGGTTCAAGATGTTATTCAGACAAATGTAGTATAACAAGAAGAAACTATGGACCAGGACAACACGGACAAAAAAAGAAGAAACTTTCTGAATACGGAACACAATTAAGAGAAAAACAAAAAACAAAGTCATATTATGGAGTTGGAGAAAAACAATTCAGAAAATATTTTGAAATGGCAGAAAATAAAAAAGGAATTACAGGTGAATGCTTACTACAAATTCTAGAAAGCAGATTAGATAATGTAGTATATAGATTAGGATATGGAAGTTCAAGAGCACAAGCTAGACAATTAGTAAACCACGGACAATTTGATGTTAATGGTAAAAAAGTTGATATTCCATCATATCTAGTAAAACCAGGAGATGTAATATCAGTAAGAGAAATTAGAAAAGACAACAAAACAATAAAAGCTAATGCAGAAGAAAATGCAACAAGACCAGTTCCAGAATGGTTAGAAAAAGATAACAAAACATTAAGTGGAAAAGTAGTAAGATTAGCTGCAAGAGAAGATATAGATATTCCAGTTGCAGAACACTTAATCGTTGAATTATACTCTAAATAGAATCTATAAATTAAAAATTGTAATAATAAATATACGAAAATATATTTTAATTACAAGATAGGAGATAAATGATGATTGAATTTGAGAAACCAAATATTGAATGCTTAGAAGTTGATAATGAACATAACTATGCACGTTTTGAATGTCAACCATTAGAAAGAGGATATGGTATGACAATAGGAAATTCATTAAGAAGAATACTATTATCATCTTTACCAGGTACTGCAATAACAAGTATTAAAATTGATGGGGTAGTTCATGAATTTGCAACAATACCAGATGTTGTAGAAGACGTTCCAGAACTTATAGTTAATTTAAAAAGTGTAAGACTAAAATCAAACGACAATGAAGATAAAGTATTAAGAATAGACTTTAAAGGACCAGGAGAAGTAACTGCAAAAGATATAATAACAGATGGTACAGTTGAAGTTTTAAATGGAGACTTACATATAGCAACCGTAGCAGAGGGTGGACATTTTAAAATGGAAATGACTGCTGGAAGAGGTAGAGGATACAACACAGCAGACAAGAACAAAAAGGAAAATCAAGCATTAAATGTTCTTCCAATAGATTCAATTTTTACTCCGGTAAAAAAAGTAAATTATTCAGTTGAAAACACTAGAGTTGGGCAAAGAGTTGATTTTGATAAATTAACAATAGATGTATGGACAGACGGAAGTTTGAAACCATATGAAGCTTTAAGCTTAGCTGCAAAAGTAATGACAGGTCACTTGGAATTATTTATAGATTTATCAGAAACTGCAAAGCATACACAAGTAATGGTTGAAAAAGAAGAATCTAAAAAAGAGAAAATTTTAGAGATGCCAATAGAAGAATTGGAATTGTCTGTAAGATCATATAACTGTTTAAAAAGAGCTGGAATAACAACAGTACAAGATTTAGCAAATAAATCAGAAGCAGATATGATGAAAGTTAGAAATCTAGGAAAGAAATCATTAGATGAAGTAATAAATAAATTACATTCATTAGACCTAGAATTCGCTGAGGACGAAGAATAATAAAAATAACAAAAAGGGAAGGTGAACAAATTGGCTAGAAATAGAAAACTTGGTAGAACTACTGATCAAAGATTAGCAATGTTAAAAGGTTTAACAACAGATTTAATACTATATGGTAAAATTGAAACAACTGAGGCCAGAGCCAAAGAAGTAAAGGCAATAGCTGATAGTATAATAGCATTAGCTATAAAAGAAAAAGATAATTATGATATGGTTGATGTAAAAGTTGTAAAAGCTAAATTAGATGCTGATGGAAGAAAAGTAACAGAATTAGTAAAAAGCAAAAATGGTAAAGAATATTTAAAAGTTGTTAAAGAAGAAACAACTGAGTCTAGACAAAAAGATAGACCTTCTAGATTAAATGCTAGAAGAAAAATCATGAGAAAGTTAAATAAAGTAACTGATAGTGATGGTAAGAATATTGATTTACCTGCAAAATTATTTGGTGAAATAGCTGAAAAGTATTCAGATAGAGTAGGCGGATATACTAGAATTTTAAAAGCTGGTCCTAGAAAGGGAGATGCAGCTGAGGTTGCTATTCTTCAATTAGTATAGGGTGGACAAAAATAAAAAGTGCGATTTGCACTTTTTATTTTTTTGCTTTTTTGTGTGATTTAAGTTGGACCGTAAAAAAGAGTTGGACTATAAAATTCATTTCATTCCTCGGCTTGCTGCGTAACCTACGAAATCTAAATTAAATCTTACGAGCCTCTCCGAAGCCTTCGCTCCCTCATAATCTTTAATTAAGATTTCGTACGGTTACTCCGCGGCACATTCGTCATTGCATAAATTTTATAGTCCAACTCTTTTTTACTACTCTGTAATTTGAAAAAATGAAAAAATGAAACTAAATGGAGTAAATCGTTTAAAAACTATTGAATTTAATTGAATTTAGTGATATAGTATGGATAATTTGATATAAAATTTAGGAGGAATTTAAAGTGGGCAAAATTTTTAAGAGTTACAGTGAAAGAGAAGTTAAGAGAACTAGACCAATTGTTGAGAAAATAAATAAATTGGAACCTGATATGGAAAAGTTGACTGATAAAGAGTTGACTGCTAAGACTGCTGAGTTTAAGGATAGATTGGCAAAAGGCGAAGATTTGGATAGTATTTTACCAGAGGCTTTTGCTGTTGTTAGAGAGGCTTCTAAAAGAGTTTTGGGTATGAGACATTTTGATGTGCAATTGATTGGTGGTATTATTTTACATCAAGGTAGAATTGCTGAAATGAAGACCGGTGAAGGTAAAACATTGGTTGCTACACTTCCTGTTTATTTGAATGCTTTAACAGGTAAAGGTGTACATGTTGTTACGGTTAATGATTACTTGGCTAAAAGAGATAGTGAGTGGATGGGTAAATTATATCGTTTCTTAGGTTTATCTGTTGGACTTGCTATAAGTGGAATGGAACCTGCTGAGAAGAAAAAAGCATATGCTGCTGATATTACTTATGGTACTAATAATGAGTTTGGATTTGATTATTTAAGAGATAATATGGTTATATACAAAAAAGATATGGTACAAAGACCACTTCATTATGCTATTGTTGACGAAATCGATAGTATTTTAATCGACGAGGCTCGTACACCACTTATTATATCTGGTACATCAAATGAGTCTTCTGATTTGTATAAAAAGGCAAATGATTTTGTAAAAAAATTAACACCAAAAGTATTAGTTGAAGAAGATGTAAAAAATCAAGAACAATTAGAAGATAATGAAAAATATGATTATGTTGTAGATTTAAAAGCGAAATCAGCTTCTTTAACACAAAAAGGTATTAAAAAGGCAGAGGAAGAATTTAAGCTAGAAAACTTCAATGACTTAGAAAATTCAAGTATTGTTCACCACGTAAATCAAGCTTTAAGAGCACATGGAATAATGAAAAAAGATATAGATTATATCGTAAAAGATGGAGAAGTTCTTATTGTTGACGAGTTTACAGGAAGAATTATGTATGGAAGAAGATACAATAATGGTTTACATCAAGCTATTGAAGCAAAAGAGCATGTTAAAATAGCTAATGAATCAAAAACACTTGCAACAATTACATTCCAAAATTATTTTAGAATGTATGAAAAATTGTCTGGTATGACAGGTACAGCTATGACAGAAGAAGACGAATTTAATGAAATTTACAATTTGGATGTTGTAGAAATACCAACAAATAAACCACTAATAAGAAAAGACCAAAATGACATTATATACAAAAATGAAAATGCTAAATTTAGAGCAGTAGTAGAAGATATCAAAGAAAGCCATAGTAAGGGACAACCAGTTCTAGTTGGTACAGTTTCTATTGAAAAGTCTGAGAAATTAAGCAATATTTTGAAAAAAGAAGGAATACCACATCAAGTATTGAATGCTAAACAACACGAAAAAGAAGCTCAAATTATTGCACAAGCTGGTAAATTAGGAGCAGTTACAATTGCAACAAACATGGCTGGTCGTGGTACTGATATTATGCTTGGTGGTAATAGCGAATATTTAGCAAAACAAGAAATGAGAAAAGCTGGAATGTCAGAAGATTTAATAAATATGGCAACTGCTTTTAATGAAACAGAAAACCAAGAAATATTAGATGCAAGAACAAAATACAAAGAATTAGTAAAAAAACATGATGAGATAATAAAAGAAGAAAAAGAAAAGGTTGTTGCAGCTGGTGGTTTAAAAATACTAGGTACAGAAAGACATGAATCAAGAAGAATTGATAACCAGTTACGTGGACGTAGTGGTCGTCAAGGTGATCCAGGTGAAACAAGATTCTATATTGCACTAGATGACGATTTAATGAAGATATTCGGTGGAGATATGGTAACTAATGTATACAACAAATTAGGTGCAGACGAGAACTTACCACTTCAAATGAGAATATTAACAAATGCGGTAGAAAGTGCACAGAAAAAAGTAGAAGGTAGAAACTTCTCAATAAGAAAAAATGTACTTCAATATGATGATGTTATGAATGCACAAAGAACAATTATTTATGACCAAAGAAAACAAGTTCTAGATGGAGAAGATATAAAACACAGTATATTAAGTATGATTGATTCTGCAATTGAAATGATAATAGATACACATACAGCTGGACTTGAAAATATGAAACATCTAAATAAAGAAGCTTTACTTGCAGATATAAGAACTAACCTAAACATAGGTGCTGTTGAAGCTTTAAATGATAAAGTTGTTGATATAGAAAAATTAACATCTGAATTATCAGAAAAAGCACACAATATGTATGAAGAAAAAGAAAAAGATATTGGCTCACCAGAGCTAAGAGAATTAGAAAGAATAGTAATGCTTAAAGTTGTAGACAACAAATGGATGGACCACATTGACAATATGGAAGAATTAAAAAACGGTATTGGTCTACGTGCATATGGTCAAAAAGACCCTGTTGTTCAATACAGAATAGAAGGATTTGAAATGTTTGATCAAATGATAGCTGATATTAAGCTAGATGTTGTAAAAATAATGCTACATCTTCAAAGAAAAGAAAATGCAAAAAGAGAGCAAACAGTAACAATAACAGGCGAAGGACTACAAGAAGCCGGAATAGACAAAGTGGCTCCAAGACAAACAAGCATAGTGCACGACCCAATAGTAAACGACGGACCCAAAATAGGTCGCAATCAACCCTGCCCATGCCGGATCACGGAAAGAAGTACAAAAATTGTTGTGGTAGAAATAAATAGAATATGTAAAAAACTGATAAAATGAAAGAAACCCTGCTTATTAAACTTATGTAATAAGTAGGGTTTTTTTAAGAATATAAAAATTGTACAAAACATAAGGGGAGAAAAATCATGAAAAATACAATACTAAAAACTTTGGTAATAATCATTACTGTGCTATTATGTGTGCCTTCATTGATGTATTTAATAAATAATAATACTGTAGACCAATTTGATTCATATTATACATATTCATTAAATGGTTATGGAGGAGAAAATAGAGGTACTATTGAGGGGATTGTTGTAATAGGGTTATTGCTTTTATATAGCATAATCTATTTGGTATTATTAAAAAAGAACAAAGAATGTTTTAAGAGTGTAAAAAATGTAATAATTTTTATTGCTATAATATCATTACTTTTTATGCTAATATTGCCATTTTTGAGTTCTGATATATATTATTATATTGGAGATGCTTGGCTAAATTCTAAGTATAATCAAAATCCGTATTATACAACTGTACAAGATTTGCAAGATAATGGAATAAATGATGAAATATTAAATAATACTGGCGTTTGGAGAAATACCACAAGTGTTTATGGACCTTTATGGAATAGCTTAGCAAAGGTGTTTATTTCATTTTCATTTGGAAATGTAACACTTGCATTGTTTATATTCAAAATAATGGCATTATTAGTACATCTGTTTAATTGCTATTTGATATATAAAATAACAAAAGACTTAAAGTATACATTGTTATATGGACTAAATCCATTAGTTCTAATTGAATTTTTAAGCAATGTACATAATGATATATATTTAGTATTATTTATTTTATTAGCATTATATTTTCTTTTAAAATTAAATAGTAAAACATTTGCAATTCTATTCTTGGCTTTATCAATTGCTATAAAATATAGTACAGTGCTAATTGTACCTTTTATACTAATTTATATGTACAAAGATAAAAGCATTCCTAAAAGATTTGCCTATTGTATAATTTCTGGACTTAGCATTATAGGAATTGTGGGATTGTTGTATTTGCCATATTACAGAGATTATACTATTTTTACAAATATGCTAGTACAAGGAACTAAATATAGCCAATCTATACTACTATTTTTAATGAATTATAACAATAATGGACAAGCCTTTGTTTTGATTAGTAATTTGATAATTCCAATTTTCTTATTAGTATATTGTGTAAGTTTAATCAAACTTTTATTTACCAAAGATATAGAATTTGAAAAACTAATTTCAAAATATAATTGCTTTATGCTTGTGTTTATATTTGTTGTAATATCAAATTTCCAAAAATGGTATATATTATGGCTATTACCAACCATTTTCTGGCAGAATAAATATATGCAAAAATTTATTACATATCTAACCATATTTGCTATTGTTCCATCGTTTAGATATTTTGTAACAGGTGGAGATGACTGGAAAGAAGGAATTACATATTCAATTCAAGTGTTAGCTTTATCAGCAGTAATATTAGGAGGAACAAGGCTAATTAATAAATATATGAAAATAAAAAAAGAAAGAACACTACTTTTAAATAAATAAAAAAACTGGCTATGCTTTATTGCGTAGTCAGTTTTTTTAGATTCCAGTTTACTTTGGGTTTCTAAATTTCTTTTTATGATATTTTATCAAATAGATATGTTTGATTTTTTTCAGATTATCTGGTGGCATATAGAGTTGACGAGCATCAGCATTTTGAAAGAAATCTAACAAATAATATAACCTATTTGCGTCACCCAAAATGGTTGTAAAAGATAATTTGATTTTAAAATCTTTACTCTGGAATTCAAGTTCGTCGTTTTCTAACGAAGGAGAATAGATTAAATCTAAATTCGTTGTTAAAAAATCGATCATTTCAGTTCCACTAATTAGTAGAACTCCTTTCCGGTGATTTTCTGTAATCCATTGAATAAAATCAAAAGGCTCCTCAGAAGAACACCATAACTTTTGCATACGCATAATGAAAACCTCCTTGAAGAAAAACAAAAGTTATAAAAATAAAAATATTTAACAGCATAATTATATCATGATATTATGTAAAATACAAGTACAACTATTGAAAAAAATGGAAAATTAAGATATAATACAAAACGAAAATGAGGTGTTAAATAAATGATAGATTTAGAGCAAAATAAATTGATTTTAAGAAATTTAAAAGAAAAATTGGAAAGTGTAGGTGTTTCTCTTTGACCTAGTTGGGATTGAGAGCAAGATAAAGGAATTACATGAACAAAGTTTACAAGATGGTTTTTGGAGTGATATTGATAAATCTAGTAAGGTGTTAACTGAAATTAAGAGATTAGAAAAAAAGAAAAATTCATATATGAAAGTAAAAGAAGAACTAGAAAATGCAATAGAGATAAATGATATGCTAATTGAGGAGTATGACGAAGAACTAGCAACAGAGCTTGGAAGGACTACAAATAATTTGGAAAAAAATATCGAGAATATGGAACTTGAAAGAATGTTTACAGGAAAATATGACAAAAATAATGCAATTATTACTTTCCACCCAGGTGCAGGAGGAACGGAGTCTCAGGATTGGGCAGAGATGCTATATAGGATGTATACTAAATGGGCTATTTCGAATGGATTTTCTGTAAAGGAATTAGATTATTTAGAAGGAGACGAAGCGGGAATAAAAAGCGTAACAGCTCTTATTTCAGGAGAAAATGCTTATGGATATTTAAAGAGCGAAATGGGTGTTCATAGATTAATTAGAATTTCGCCTTTTGATAGCGGAGGTAGACGCCATACATCATTTGCATCTGTTGAGGTTTTGCCAGAAATAACAGAAGATATAGAAATTGAAATAAATCCAGAAGATTTGAGAGTAGATACATATAGGGCTTCTGGTGCTGGGGGACAGCATATAAATAAAACTGATTCTGCAATAAGAATAACACATATTCCAACAAATATTGTTGTTAGTTGTCAATCTGAACGTTCACAAATACAAAATAGAGAAACTGCAATGAAAATGCTTAAATCTAAATTATTAGATTTAAAAGAAAAAGAACACAAAGAAAAAATTGAGGATTTAAAAGGTGTGCAAAAAGACATTGCGTGGGGAAGTCAAATTCGTTCATATGTTTTCCATCCATACAGTATGGTAAAAGACCATAGAACTGGTTATGAAACCGGTAATGTAGAAAAAGTAATGAATGGGGATTTAAACGAATTTATGAAAGCCTATTTAATGCAAAATTAATAAATAAGTAAAGTGATTTTATTTCCATCTCTCACAATAAAACCATCTTCTTGCAATAGTTTAAGCTCACGCATCATTGCACTACGGTCAACACTTAAATAATCTGAGAGGTCTGTTAATGAAAAGGGCAAAGTAAATGTTTTGCTAAATTTATGAGAAGATAGAATACCAAAATAAGATAAAAGTTTTTCTCTTATACTACGTTTTGTAAGCATTTCAATTCTGGTATTTTGGCTAATTGTTTTGTTTAAAATAAGCTGTACTATATTACTATACAAATTAGTATGATTAGTACAGTTTTTTTGACATGGAGTTTGAATTTCGTCATAATCAAATTGAAGAACAAAACATTTGCTTCTTGCAACAACAGATAATTCATTGTTATTTGTAACATTAGAAAATGTTTCGCCAAAAATGTCATTTTTCATTAAATGTTCAATAATGGTTTTGTTTCCATTAAAGTCATAACGTACCAAATCTGCTTCTCCTTCTAGTAGTATACAAAATTGATTTCTTTTTTCTATATAGGTAGTTATTATATTTCCTCTTTGAAATGTTTTTGCTTGAATTTTAGGACAAGAGGAACATAAGTTTTTTATGTAATTTATAGCTATTTCGTTAGATTCCATACATACCACCTTTCAATAAATATTATATACAAAGATAACATAAAATACAACTTAAATTACATAATTAGTTTGAAAAAATAAATAAAAATTATTTTCATTAGAGCCGGAATAGAAATACATCTACTGTACAAATTATGTTGCAATTGCAACAGAAAAATAATAAATATAAGATATAATAAGTTCATAATCAAAAAACGAGGGGGAATAAGTAGTGAAAATTATAAAAAGAGATGGAAGAGCAGTTGAATATAACAGAGAAAAAATTGAAATAGCAATTGAAAAGGCAAATAAAGAGGTAAGACCAAGAGAAAGAGCGACAAAAGAACAAATAAAAGAGATTACAAAATATATTGAAGAATTAGATAAAAAAAGAATATTAGTAGAAGATATTCAAGACATAATAGAAGAAAAATTGATGGATTTCAAAAAATTTGAGTTAGCCAAAAAATATATTGTATATAGATATACAAGAGCCTTAGTAAGAAAGAAAAATACAACAGACGAGTCTATTTTAGGGCTTATAAAAAATACAAATAAAGAGCTTATGGAAGAAAATTCTAATAAAAATGCAATAATAGCTTCAACACAAAGAGATTTAATAGCAGGAGAAGTTTCAAAAGATTTAACAAAAAGAATTTTATTACCAGAAAAAATAAGCAAAGCACACGAAGAAGGAGTTTTACATTTCCATGATGCTGATTATTTCTTACAACCAATATTTAATTGCTGTTTAATAAACTTAGGAGATATGTTAGACAACGGAACTGTAATGAATGGCAAAATGATAGAAAGCCCAAAGAGCTTCCAAGTTGCGTGTACTGTTACAACACAAATAATTGCAGCAGTAGCAAGTGGTCAATATGGAGGACAATCTGTTGAGATAAAACATTTAGGAAAATATCTAAGAAAAAGTTTTGAAAAGTTCAAAAAAGAATTACATGAGCAATATGAAGGAAAATTATCAGAAGAAATGATAATAGATATTGCAAAATTAAGATTAAAATCAGAACTTGCCTCTGGTGTGCAAACAATACAATATCAAATAAATACACTAATGACTACAAATGGACAATCTCCTTTTGTAACATTATTCCTAAACCTTGAAAAGAACGACCCATACATAGAAGAAAATGCAATGATAATAGAGGAAATATTAAAACAAAGATATCAAGGTATAAAAAATGAGAAAGGCGTATATGTAACACCTGCATTTCCTAAATTAGTGTATGTTTTAGACGAACATAACTGCCTAAAAGGTGGTAAATATGATTATTTAACAAAACTTGCAGTAAAATGTTCTTCAAAAAGATTATACCCAGATTATATATCTGCTAAAAAAATGCGTGAAAACTATGAAGGAAATGTATTTTCACCAATGGGATGTAGAAGCTTTTTATCTCCTTGGAAAGACGAAAACGGAAATTACAAATTTGAAGGAAGATTTAATCAAGGTGTTGTAAGTATAAACCTTCCACAAATCGGAATTGTGGCAGATGGAGACGAAGAAAAATTCTGGAAACTAATGGACGAAAGACTAGAATTATGCCATGAAGCATTAATGTGCAGACATTATGCTTTACTTGGAACAGTAGCAGATACAAGCCCTGTTCATTGGAGATATGGTGCGATTGCAAGACTAAAACAAGGAGAAAAAATAGACAAGCTATTAAAAGGCGGATATTCTACATTATCATTAGGTTATATTGGATTATATGAAGTTACTAAAATAATGAAAGGTGTATCACACACAACAGAAGAAGGACACGAATTTGCTGTAAAAGTTATGAACAGATTAAGAAAAGCAACAGACGACTGGAAAGCTGAATCTGGCTTAGGATTTGCATTATATGGAACTCCGGCTGAAAGTTTGTGTTACAGATTTGCTAAAATTGATAAAGAAAGATTTGGAGAAATAAAAGACATAACAGACAAAGGATATTACACAAACTCATATCATGTTGATGTTAGAGAAAAAATATCTGCATTTGATAAATTATCATTTGAAAGTGAATTCCAAAAAATTTCTTCTGGTGGAGCTATATCATATGTTGAAATACCAAATATGAAAAACAATTTAAAAGCATTGGAGGAAATTGTAAAATTTATATATGATAATATACAATATGCTGAATTTAACACAAAATCAGATTACTGCCATGTTTGTGGGTTTGATGGAGAAATAATTATAAATGATAACAATGAATGGGAATGCCCACAATGTGGAAACAAAGACCATAGTAAAATGAATGTAACAAGAAGAACTTGCGGATATTTAGGAGAAAATTTCTGGAATGAAGGAAAAACAAAAGAGATAAAAGCAAGAGTATTACATTTGTAGGAGGAAAATTATGAAATATGCAACAATAAAAACATATGATGTAGCAAATGGACCAGGAGTTAGAGTTTCACTATATGTTTCTGGATGTAACCACCATTGTAAAGGTTGCTTTAATCCAGAAACTTGGGATTTTAACTATGGAAAGGAATTTACCCAAGATACAATAAATACTTTATTAAATGCCATGGACAAAGAGTACATTGATGGAATTACAATACTTGGAGGAGAGCCATTAGACCCAATTAATCAAAAAGAGGTTGCAAATCTTATAAGCCAAGTTAAACAAAGGTACCCAAACAAGAGTATTTGGTGCTTTACAGGTTTTGATTTTGAAAAAGAAGTAATGGAAAAAATGTACAAAAAATTTGATACAACAAAGCAAATAATTGATAATTTAGATGTATTAGTAGACGGAGAATTTAAAGAAGATAAAAAAAATTTATCACTAAGGTTTAGAGGTTCAGAAAATCAAAGGATTATAGATGTTAAAAAAACATTAAATTCAGATCATATTATTTGGAAAGAATTAGAGGATTAGTTTGCATATTATGTAAAATTGTGGTATAATGCAAATATCTTACGGAAGTTAGGAGGTACTTACTATGATTCCGACTCGGCACAAATTTGTTATTGTTTTGATTTTTGTTGTCAACATTTTAGTAGCAACAGTTATTGGATTTAATATATATTTGGATCCAATAAGGCAAATGCTTTCAACGGCATTTATTTTTACAGTAACTTATGCAGCGGTAAGAAGATATTTCAAGGAAGAATATGAAGAAAATCTGAGACTAGTGATACCAATATGCTTTTTCTGGTTTGCAATAACTTGTTTTTGGGGAATTATTCTAAGTGGATTGACTATTTGGATTATTGGAAACAGTGTATTTCAGATTTGTTCGGAAGATACTATAACTAAAACTGCATATGGTTTAACCGTAGTTTATGCTGCTATCTTAGCTCGCGTGATTGATGTGATGGATGAATTGGAGGCGTGGAAATAGTAAGTAAAAAAGAATGTGGAAGAAATTTCTACATTCTTTTTAATTTTCTTGTAAATTCTGTTTAGTTGTGATATAAAATTAGAAAAAAGAGGAGCGATAAAAGTGGAAGAAAAGAAAGCATTAGTATTATGTGGCGGAGAATTTATAAGGTTTATACTGCCCTCTTCGCTTGAACC
>USMK01000008.1 GCA_900555835.1 uncultured Clostridium sp. | reverse complement strand
TAAACGCCTTGGAAAACGGAGACTTTTTAAATTTTATATTTTACTTTTTAGCGGACAACCTCGAACTAATTCACACGCACCAAAAACACCCCTCAATTTTTCTCCGTCCAACCAAAGCAGCAACAAGATGTGATGAGTCAAAATGACTCAAAAAGAAACGTCCCCTATGAAGCAAAACAAAAAGACAACTAAACTTAGCATAAAATACTAAGTCTAGTTGCCTTCTCTATATCAAATTTATTTATTTTTTCATTTAGTAATAAAGTGTGTGTGTGTGTGTACAGCCACAAGGCTTTCAGCCATTTTTAAGTTTTGCATAATTTTCTCCTTCGTTTCCTTACATTTACATCACTCATACAATACCACAACCACACCCAAAAATCAATACTTTTCACAAAATTTGTCCACCTACATTTTGTACACTTTTTGTGTTTTATCACTTCTTCCTCAATTCCTCTACTATATTTTCAATTTGCTCTACTAAAAACTCCACATCCTCAACCTCATTATCCACTCCAAAAGTCAACCTCAAAGTCCCACTAGCGACCTCAGCCGGAAGCCCTATTGCAGTAAGCACATGTGAAGGCTTAGCATCACCAGTCGAACAAGCAGACCCAGCAGAAGCACATATTCCAACTTCGTCCAATTTAAGCAACAATTCCTCTCCATCTACACCTTTAAAAGAAATATTACAATTTCCCGGCAACCTTTTTACTCTATCTCCATTTATCTTAATATCAGCCACCCTTTGTTCCATAGCTTTAATAAAAGTATCTCTCAAATTTCTCAAATGTTCCGTATTTTTATCAAAATTCTCATAAGCAAGCTCTATTGCTTTTCCCATTCCAACTATTCCAGAAACATTCTCCGTTCCAGCCCTTTTATCTCTTTCTTGATGTCCACCATTTTGTATTTTTTGAAATTCAACCCCTTCTCTTACATATAGCACACCAATTCCTTTTGGACCATACAATTTATGACCAGACATTGAAAGAGAATCTATCTTCATATCTTGTACATCTATTCTCACATTTCCAACAGCCTGAACACAGTCAGAATGGAAATAAATATTATTTTCTTTTGCAATTTTTCCAATTTCTTTTATTGGTTCAATTGTTCCAATTTCATTATTAGCAAACATTATGCTTATCAATATTGTAGTTGGTTTTATTGCATTTTTTAATTCTTCTAAGTTTACCATTCCATTTTCGTCTACATTTAAATAAGTTACCTCAAATCCTTCTTTTTCAAGCACTTCGCAAGTTTCTAAAACAGCATGATGCTCTATTTTAGATGTTATTATATGATTGCCTTTATCTCTATTTGCATAAGCAATTCCCTTTATAGCCAAATTGTCGCTTTCGCTTCCTCCGCTGGTAAAATAGATTTCTTTACTTTGTGCATTAATTGCCTTTGCTACTCTGTTTCTAGCACAGTCTAAGGCTCTTTTTGCATTTCGCGATATACTATACATAGAAGAAGCATTTCCATATTCAACGCAAAAATATGGTAACATTTCCTTTAAAACCTCCTCATTTACAGCATTTGTCGCTGAATGGTCAAAATATCTTATTTTATTCATATTAAATTAACTCCTTTATTTGGTTTTACTATATATTATTCTTATTCTATGAAAAAATTTCTATTTTATCAGCAATTTTTTATGTTAATTTGTTTTTTGGAAAAATTTGTGATATAATAGAAGTATCTTATTGACATCAAAAAGGAGTGGAGACATTATGACTAACAACATCCCTATGGATAAGGTAACTCTTGCAATTTCTACTGTTTGCAAAAATTGCAGCAATAAAAATTGCTTGCTTAGTAAGGTCGGTAAAACACGCAGTTTTACTGGAATCACCATCTTTGTAAACAAAAATACAGAGCAGGTATTAAAAAAGGTTGTAAAATGCAACCAAGCAAGACATCAGATTGATTATCTTTCTGGTGACACCTACCTTATCTAAGCAAAACCGCCAACTACATAAGTTGGCGGGTTTTATTCATGGCTTGGGTGGTAGGATTCGAACCTACGGAATGTCGGAGTCAGAGTCCGATGCCTTACCGCTTGGCGACACCCAAATATATGGTGGGTAAGTGAGTAAACTCACTTGCCCTCTTTATTTTATTGTTTTAGTGATTTTTTCCCTGAAAATACGGCTACATCTTCTAGTTCGGCTTCTATGTTTAGTAGTCTGTTGTATTTTGCTATTCTGTCTGTTCTGCATGGTGCACCTGTTTTAATTTGCCCAGCATTTGTTGCTACTGCTATATCGGCTATTGTTGTGTCTTCTGTTTCGCCTGAGCGGTGTGATACTACTGCTGTGTATCCATTTCTTTTGGCTAGTTCAATTGCATTTAGTGTTTCTGTTAATGTTCCTATTTGGTTTGGTTTTATTAGTATGCTGTTTGCAACATTGTTATCTAATCCTTTTTGTAATCTCTTTATATTTGTTACAAATAAGTCATCTCCTACTAATTGGATTTTGTTTCCTAATTTCTCTGTTAGTTTTCTCCATCCATCCCAGTCTTCTTCGGCTAAACCATCTTCAATTGATGCAATTGGATATTTATTTGCTAATTTTTCTAAGTATTCTATCATTTCGTCTTGTGATAATAATTTATCTGTTTTCCAGAAATAATATGAACCTTCTTTTCCGATTTTTTTAGCTTCGTCGTACATTTCTGTTGATGCAACATCTAATGCTAGAACTATATCTTTACCTGGTTTATATCCAGCTTTTTTTATTGCTTCTACTATTACATCTAGGGCTTCTTCTTCGCTTGCTAAGTTTGGTGCAAATCCGCCTTCGTCTCCAACACCTACATCATGTCCTTTGGCTTTTAATACTTTTTTCAAATTATGATATACTTCTGCTCCCATTCTTAAACATTCACTAAATGTTTTTGCACCTATTGGCATTATCATAAATTCTTGTACATTTACGTTGTTTTCAGCATGTTTTCCGCCATTTAAAATATTCATCATAGGAACTGGTAATTCTTTCGCATTTACACCACCAATGTAGTTGTATAAAGTCATTCCTAATGAATTTGCAGCTGCTTTTGCTACTGCAAGTGATACTCCAAGTATTGCATTTGCACCTAATTTTGCTTTATTATCTGTTCCATCTAAATCTATTAAAACATTGTCTATTTCTACTTGATTATAAACATTCATTCCTTCTAATGCTTTTGCAATTTTTTTGTTTACATTGTTTACAGCTGTTTGTACACCTTTTCCTAAGTATCTTTCTTCATCACCATCTCTTAATTCAACTGCTTCAAAACTTCCTGTTGAAGCTCCTGATGGCACAATAGCTACTCCTGTAAAGCCTGCTTCTGTTACAACCTCCACTTGTACTGTTGGGTTGCCTCTTGAATCAAGCACTTCTAGTGCTTTTATTGATGCTATTCCTAAGTAATCTTTCATTTAAATCTTTCCTTTCGTTTTTTATTTTTTCATTCTTGCCAAAATTTGATTGCTAATATTTTGTCCTTCTGCTTCTAATTCATACATTATATCTTCATCTTGAATTTTTTCAAATATTGGTTTTTCATAATCGAATGAATTTTTCAATGGTTTTTTATATAAAGGTTCTGAATAATCTTCCGTTTTTTCATTATTGATATAAGAATCTATTAAATGCTTTTCAATAATTTCCCTATCCTGCTTGCTGAACGAATTTATATCCATTCCTAACCTTTCATATCTCCATATTATATGTCTTTCGTAATTTGATTGTTCTTTATTATCAAGTTTTGCATAATTATATTCTATATTGAATTTATAGTTTTCAATTGATATTGTTACATTTGACCATAATTCTTGCTTTTCTTTTATATATATCTGTCTTAGTTTTTTTATTGATTCATATAGGTTTTTTACAAGTTTTAAATACTGTTCTTCGTCTATATTGAATTTGGCTGGTATTTCATATACATTAACTGGATTAGTTTTAAGTATTCCTTTTGGAAAATAGTAAAAATACATTTCTCCAACAGGAACTTCATATGCTTTTTCAGTTATTGATGCATACAAATACACTCTACTCCATTTTTCTGGTATCATATAGTATAGTTTTTTTTGTATTTCTTTATAGATTTCTTTTATTTCACTTGTTGTTACCATATACTTTAATCACACCTTTTCAATTAAGCTTTCGCCAGTCATTTCTTCTGGTTTATCTAACCCCATCAATTCTATCATGGTAGGTATTATATCACATAATCTACCATTTTTCAATTTGATGTTTTCTTTTCCAACAAGGATAAGTGGAACATCATTTGTAGTGTGTGCTGTATGTGGTTCTCCTGTTTTGTAATCTATCATTTGTTCTGCATTTCCATGGTCTGCTGTTATTATTAAATATCCGCCTTGTTTTTGAACTTCTTCTGCTACTTCCCCGATGCAAGTATCTAATACTTCTAATGCTTTTATTGTAGCTTCCAAATTTCCTGTATGGCCTACCATATCTGGATTTGCATAATTTAATATTATGGTATCATATTTTTTTGATTTTATTGCTTCTATTACTTTTTTTGTAACTTCTATTGCACTCATTTCAGGTTTTGCATCATATGTTTCTACTTTTGGTGATGGTATCAATATTCTATCTTCGTCAGGATATGTTTTTTCCCTTCCTCCATTGAAGAAAAATGTAACATGTGCATATTTCTCTGTTTCAGCAATTCTAAGCTGTGTAAGCCCTTTTTTGCTTATATATTCGCCAAAAGTATTATTTATTGTTTGTGGTTTAAAAGCCACTTGTACATTTGGCATTAAAGCATCATATTCTGTTAAACAAACAAAACATAAATCTAACTTTTCTGTTTCAAATTCTTTAAAATTGTTGTCTACTAATGCTCTTGTTAATTCTCTTGCTCTGTCTGGTCTAAAATTAAAAAATATAACAGAATCACTTTTTCCTATTGTTGTTACTTCATTTTCATTATTTGTTATTAAAATTGGTTTAACAAATTCGTCAAAAATCTCTTTTTGATAAGAATCTTCAATTGCTTTTACAGCAGAATTGTTTCTTTCTCCTTCGCCATTTACCAAGGCTCTATATGCAATTTCTGTTCTTTCATATCTTTTATCTCTGTCCATAGCATAAAATCTGCCACAAATACTAGCAATTTTTCCAACACCTTTTTCTTGCATTTTCTTTTCCAAATCAACAATATAGCTTTCAGCTGATGCAGGTGGAGTATCTCTGCCATCTAAGAAACAATGTACATATACATTCTCAAAATCCTTTCTTTTGGCAAGTTCTAGTAAAGCATACAAGTGTCTAGTATGACTATGAACTCCTCCATCTGAAAGTAGTCCCATTATATGAAGTTTAGAGTTGTTTTTCTTGCAATTCTCTATTGCTGCTGAAAATTCTGGTATTGAAAAAAAATCCCCTTCTTCTATTGATTTTGTAATTCTTGTAAAATCTTGATATATAATTCTTCCTGCTCCTAAATTGGTATGTCCTACTTCTGAATTTCCCATTTGTCCTTCTGGTAATCCTACATCTAATCCGCTAGTTTTTATTGTTGTATTAGGATTTTGTTTTAATAATTTATTAAATTCTGGCATATTCGCCATCTTTACAGCATTTGCTTTTTCGTTTTCATTTATTCCTAATCCGTCTAAAATCATTAGCATTGTTAATTTTTTTTCCATAAAATTTAAGTCCCTTCTAGTTTAGGAATTAACTATTTTGCTAAATTCCTCTGCATTAAGACTCGCTCCTCCAACTAATCCACCGTCTATATCAGACATTGAAAACAGTTCTTTTGAGTTTGAAGACTTAACGCTTCCACCATATTGAATTATAACTCTATTTGCTGTGTTTTGTCCATATATTTTTGCAATTTCATTTCTTATTTCACTTATTGCCTTATTAGCATCTTCTGCTGTTGCTGTTTTTCCTGTGCCAATTGCCCAAATTGGTTCATATGCAATTATTGTATTTTCTACTTCTTCATTAGTTAATCCATCTAATGCTAGTCTAGTTTGAGTAGTTATAACTTCTACTGCTTTTCCTTCTTCTCTTTGTTCTAATTTTTCTCCAACACATACAATTGGTTTTAACCCTACTTTATGTGCCTTTTTTATTTTTTTATTTACAGTTTCGTCTGTTTCTGCAAAATATTCTCTTCTTTCAGAATGACCTATAATAACATATTCCACTCCAATTGATTTTAGCATTTCTGCTGAAACTTCGCCTGTATATGCTCCACTTTCTTCCCAATGCATATTTTGTGCACCAATTTTTATATTTGTATTTTGCGCAATCAAAAGGCTGTAAAATAAGTCTATAAAAGGAACGCAAACAACAACTTCATTTTCAGAATCTTTTACAAGTGGTGTAAGTTCCTCTAAAAATTTTATAGCTTCATTTGGTAATTTATTCATTTTCCAGTTTCCAGCAATTACTTTTCTTCTCATAATTTTCTCCTATTCTTTATTCTCTAAAACTTCAATACCAGGCAATTTTTTACCTTCCAAAAACTCTAATGAAGCGCCCCCACCTGTTGATATATGTGACATTTTATCAGATAATCCAGCTTTTTCTATTGCAGATGCAGAATCTCCTCCACCAATTATAGTTATTGCATCTAGTTCTGCTAATTTTCTAGCAATGCTCATAGTTCCATTTGCAAATTTTTCTAATTCAAACATTCCAAGAGGTCCATTCCATACAACAGTTTTAGCATTTTCTAATTCTTTTTCATACATTTCAATTGTTTTAGGTCCAATATCAAATCCGGCATAGCCATCTTCAATTTCTTCTACAATTTTTGTAACTTCATCATCTGTTGATTTTGCTTCTATATTATCAACCGGAAGCATCAATTTTACATTTTTTTGTTTAGCTTTTTCTAAAATATCTTTTGCAAGTTCTAATTTCTCGTCCTCACATAGTGAATTTCCAATATTTTTTCCAGTAGCCTTTAAAAATGTATAAGCCATTGCTCCTCCAATAATTAAAGTGTCTACTTTTTCCATTAGATTTTCAATTACACCAATTTTATCAGAAACCTTTGCTCCTCCAAGTATTGCAACAAATGGTCTTTCAGGATTTTCCAAAGCCGAGCCCATAAAATCTAGCTCTTTTTTAATTAAAAATCCAGAAACAGCTGGTAAATAACTAGCAACACCTGCTGTTGAAGCATGTGCTCTGTGTGCAGTACCAAATGCATCATTTACATATATTTCTGCCATATCAGCTAACTTTTTAGCAAATTCAGGGTCATTGGCTTCTTCCTCTTTATGAAATCTTACATTTTCAAGAAGCATAACATCTCCGTCTTTTAGGTTATTTGCTAAATTATGAGCATCTTCTCCAATTACATCTTTGGCAAGTTTTACTTCTTTTCCAAGTAATTTGCTTAATTCTTCTGCAATTGGTTTTAAAGAATATTTTTCTTTAAATTCTCCCTTTGGTCTACCTAAATGAGAACATAAAATTACTTTTGCATTATGTTCTATTAAATATTTTATACTAGGCAATGCAGATACAATTCTTCTGTTATCAGTGATATTTCCGTTTTCGTCTTGTGGAACATTAAAATCACATCTCATTAAAACTTTTTTTCCATTTGCATCAATATCTTCAATTGTTTTTTTATTCATTTTAAAACCTTCCTTTTATATTAAAATAGGGCATAATGGTATTACCCTTATGCCCCTTTGTTTTTTATTTTCTATCTACTCCTGCAATATATACAGCTAAGTCTACTAATTTGTTTGAATATCCCCATTCGTTGTCATACCAAGCTACTAATTTTACAAAGCTATCTGTTAGAGCAATACCAGCTTTTGCATCAAATATTGATGTATGAGCATCTCCTACAAAATCAGAAGATACAACATCTTCATCAACATATTCTACAATTCCTTTTAATTCATTTTCAGATGCTTTTTTCATTGCAGCACATATTTCTTCATATGTTGCTGGTTTTTCTAAGTTACAAGTTAAATCAACAACAGAAACATCAATTGTTGGAACTCTAAATGCCATACCTGTTAGTTTTCCATTTAACTCTGGAATAACTTTTCCAACTGCCTTTGCAGCACCTGTTGAAGAAGGTATTATGTTAGCAGAAGCAGCTCTACCACCTCTCCAATCTTTTTTAGAAGCACCATCAACTGTTTTTTGTGTAGCAGTTGTTGAGTGAACTGTTGTCATAAGACCATCTTTAATTCCAAAATTATCATTTATAACTTTTGCAAGTGGTGCTAAACAGTTTGTTGTGCAAGATGCATTAGATATAACATTCATACTTGGGTCATATTTATCATTGTTAACACCCATGACAAACATTGGAGCATCTTTTGAAGGAGCACTTATAATAACCTTTTTAGCTCCTGCTTCTAAGTGAGCATTTGCTTTTTCAGTTGTTGTAAATACACCTGAACATTCAAGTACATACTCAACTCCATCAGCACCCCAAGGGATGTTTTTAGGATCCATTTCATTATAAACTTTAATTTCTTTTCCATTTACAATAAGTTTTCCTTCTTCTGCTCTTATGTCTCCTTTAAATCTTCCATGTATGGAATCAAATTTAACCATATAGGCCATATAATCGGCTGTTATAAAAGGATCGTTAATTGCTACTATTTCTACATCTTCTTTTGTAAGTGCGGCTTGAAGAGTTAATTTTCCAATTCTTCCAAAGCCATTAATTCCTATTTTAATTGACATTTTTATGTCCTCCATTCCGATACTATTAGTATCTATATTATATTATAACCTAAAAAAAGAATACTATATTTAAGTAGTAATTCTTTTTTTATTTTAAATATTCAGTTACAATTATGGCAAATCAAATATTTCTACTAATTTGCAATAAATGCTCGCAAAAATATTTATGTAATTGCAAATTACTACTTAAAATGCTAAAATTTAATTTCTTGGAATAAGAAATCCTTAAATGATTTAAAAGTAACATCTTGATTTAAAGTTTCATTCATTTTATTTTCAAATCTTTGTTGAGCTGGTGTTAATTCAACCTTAATTTCTTGGAATAAGAAAGATTTAATTTTAGACCAAACACTAACTTGTGCAATAGCTCCTCCATAATTTTCTTGTTCTGGTAATTTGAATTCCTCCATTTAATTTTCCTCCTCAGTAATTTATGTTTTAATTTACTATATTTATACTACATCTGGCATAATTTAGCAAGAGTTTTGAGCAAATTATATTATGATATTTTTGTTACAAAAATGTAACAAAAACGTAATATTTGCCAGCACGATTTTCACATTTTATGTGCTTTTATTAGAAATTGTGAACAAAAATCATATGTTTATTATGTAATGTTCCCTTTGATTTTATGCATAAAAAATTTCACAATTCAAATAATATATATACAAGGAGGAATCTATTATGCCAAAATCGAGATTTCATTTGAAATTAAAAGAAGATGCCACGGAATATGGTGAATTTGTTTGTTCTTGTTACAAATGGCTTCCATTAGACGAGCAAAAGCAACAAGCAGAGCATCTAGAAAACATAACAAAAACTCAATAAGGTACATTAAATAAAGTAAAAAAGACATAATTTCTATGTCTTTTTTTTGCTTTTATTCATTATATATCTTATTAGCTTCGTCTTGTGTTAAATATTCGTATTTAACCATTGCGTTTAGCACTTGTTTTTGACGTTTTTTTGCCAGTTCAGAATGGCGTTCTGAGGAGTAAATACTTGGAGCATTTGGTATACCTGCTAGGTATGTAGCTTCGTAGTTCGTAATCTCAGATGGCTTCTTTTTGTAGAAACCTTCGCAGGCATTAGCAATTCCGTAGTAGCCTTTGCCATAATATATTGTGTTTATGTATAATTCTAGGATTTCATCTTTTGAATAATTTTTTTCTAAGTCAAATGCCACAAATAGCTCAGCAATTTTTCTTGTAAAACGTTTTTCTTGCGTGAAATACAAATTTTTTGCTAATTGCTGTGTTATCGTACTTCCTCCTTGTGAAAATTCGCCATCTATCACATTCGCAACTATTGCTCTACAAGTAGCCACAAAATCAAATCCATTATGTTCTTTAAATCTATGGTCCTCTATTGCAATTACTGCATTTTGGTAAATTTCTGGAATATCGTTTAATTTTGTATAATTTTCTTCTGATTTTATTTGTTCTATCTTATCCGTTAAACTAGTTGTAGCTATTGCTTTTTCATACATTGAATAGCCTTCAAACGCTATATATGCTGTTATCAATATTGCTATAACTAAAATCAACAAAATAAATCGTTTTATTACTTTTAACATTTATAAGCACCTCTATTCTTTGATTATATAATATAAAACAAAAGTGACAAAAGAGTGACTTTCTCTATATTTTTTTCTATTATATTATAGAAAACCAAATTATTCAATCATTTTCGCAAACTAAAAAAGACATAATTAATATGTCTTTTTTGATTTAATCAGCCGAAAAAACCGCGTTTTTTTACTGGTGGTTGTTCGTTCATGGTTTTGGCTAGTTTTGTTAGTAGTTCTCGTTGTTCTGATGTTAGTTTTTTTGGTACTTGTACTGTTACTGTAAATATAAAATCTCCTCTTTGAACTCCATTTACATTTTTAAATCCTTTATTTCTTATTACAAATCTTGTTCCAGTTTGAGTTCCATCTGGTATTTTATATTTTTCCTTTGTTCCATCTACCATAGGTATTTGAAGCTCAGCTCCAAGTACGGCTTGTGTAAATGTTATTGGAATTTCGCAATATACCGCATCGCCTTTTCTTGTATATATACTATGTCTTTTTATGTGAACAACTATGTATAAATCTCCTTTTGGCCCTCCCTGTGTTCCTGGTTCGCCTTCATTTCTTAATACTATGGTTTGATTATCATCAATTCCTGCTGGTACTTTTACTTTTATTTTTGTTTGTTTTTTTATTTTGCCTTTTCCTCTACATTCTGGGCAAGGTTCTTTTATTATTTTACCTGTTCCACCACAAGTAGAGCAAGTTTTAGCTGTTTTCATTTGGCCAAATATAGTTGTAACAACCTGTTCTATTTTACCTGTTCCGTGGCATATATTACAAGTTTCTGGCTGTGTTCCTGGTTTTGCTTTATTTCCATGGCAAGTATTGCAAGTATCATATCTGTATATTACAATTTCTTTTTCTACTCCTAAAAAAGCTTCTTCAAATGTTATTTCTAAATTGTATTTTAAATCAGGTCCTCTTCTTGGTCCATTGTCATTTCTTGCTCCGCCACCACCAAAGTCAAATCCAAATCCTTTAAATATATTAGAAAATATGTCATCATCAAATCCATAGCTTGTAGAATATGTGTAAGATCCGTTTTGACCATTAAAACCACCAAATCCATTAAAGCCTGATGGTCCTTCTGGTCCAAATTGGTCATACATTTGTCTTTTTTGCTTATCTGATAATGTTTCATATGCTTCATTTAACTCCTTAAATTTAGCTTCTGCTTCTTTTCTATTATCTGGGTTGGCATCAGGATGGTATTTTTTTGCAAGTTTTCTATATGCTTTTTTTAGTTCTTCGTCTGTTGCATTTTTATCTACACCAAGGACTTCATAATAATCTCTTTTATTAGCCATTATTTCCTCCATTATAATTATATTATAACAACACATATTGAGTATTGGCTTATTGCACAATACTCATATATGTTATTATTTCATATTATTCTTTTTTGTCATCGTCATTTTCTACTTTATAGTCTGCATCATATACATTTCCGTCTGCATTTTGTGTTGTTCCTGTTGTTTCTCCTGCTGGATTTGCACCTGCATTTGGATTTACTTGGCTATATAATTTTTCAGATATTTCATAGAATACAGTTGTTAATTTTTCAGTTGCTTCTTTTATTGTATCTACATTATCTCCTTCAAGAGCTTTTTTTACATTTTCGATTTCTGTTTCTACTTTTGCTTTTTCTTCTCCACTTACTTTATCTCCAAGTTGTTCTAGTGTTTTTTGACTATTATATACTAAGCTCTCCGCATTGTTTCTGGCTTCAATTTCTTCTTTCTTCTTTTTGTCTTCACTAGCATGTGCTTCTGCGTCTTTTACAGCTTTGTTAATATCGTCTTCTGTTAAGTTTGTGCTTGCTGTAATAGATACTTGTTGACTATTTCCTGTTGCCATATCTTTTGCAGATACATGTACTATACCGTTTGCATCTATATCAAATGTTACTTCGATTTGTGGCACACCTCTTGGAGCTGCTGGAATTCCTGTTAATTGGAATCTTCCTAATGTTTTGTTGTATGCAGCCATTTCTCTTTCACCTTGTAATACATGTACTTCAACACTTGTTTGGCCGTCTGCTGCTGTTGAGAATATTTGAGATTTCTTTGTTGGTATTGTTGTATTTCTTTCAATCAATTTTGTAAATACTCCACCATATGTTTCAATACCTAATGATAATGGTGTTACATCTAGTAATACTAAGTCTTTTACATCTCCTGATAATACACCACCTTGAATTGCTGCACCAATTGCAACACATTCATCTGGGTTAATTCCTTTGTGTGGTTCTTTTCCTGTTATTTTCTTTACAGCTTCTTGTACCAATGGAACTCTTGTTGAACCTCCAACTAATAATACTTGTTGAATTTGATCACTTGTAAGTCCTGCATCTTTTAACGCTTGATTTACAGGTCCTGTTGTGCTATCTACTAAATCTCTAATTAAATCTTCAAATTTAGCTCTTGTAAGTGTAACATCTAAGTGCTTTGGTCCTGTGCTATCAGCTGTAATAAATGGTAAATTTATGTTTGTTTGTTGCATTCCAGATAATTCTATTTTAGCTTTTTCTGCTGCTTCTTTTAATCTTTGCATTGCCATTTTATCTGATTTTAAGTCAATTCCTTCTGCTTTTTTGAATTCGTCTACTAAGTAATCAATAACTCTTTGGTCAAAATCGTCTCCACCTAATCTATTATTTCCACTTGTAGCTAAAACTTCAAATACGCCATCACCAATATCTAATATAGAAACATCAAATGTTCCTCCACCTAAGTCATATACCATTATTTTTTGATCTGTATCTTCTTTATCCATTCCATATGCTAATGCTGCTGCTGTTGGTTCATTTATAATTCTTAATACTTCAAGTCCAGCAATTCTACCTGCATCTTTTGTTGCTTGTCTTTGACTATCACTAAAATATGCTGGTACTGTAATAACAGCTTGTGTTACTTGTTGTCCTAAATAGTTTTCAGCATCTGATTTTAATTTTTGTAATATCATTGCAGATATTTCTTGTGGTGTAAATTCGTCATCACCTATTTTAACTTTTCTATCTGTTCCCATATCTCTTTTAATTGAAATTATTGTATGGTCTGGGTTTGTAACTGCTTGACGTTTTGCTATTTGTCCTACTAGTCTTTCTCCATTTTTAGAAAATGCTACAACACTTGGTGTTGTTCTACTTCCTTCTGGATTTGGTATAACTACTGGCTCTCCTCCTTCCATAACTGCTACGCAAGAATTTGTTGTTCCTAAATCAATTCCTATAATTTTTGACATTTTAAAAATCCTCCTTTTGCGGTCTTATTTTCCGCTTTCTTTTTTATTTTATTCTTTATTTTTTACTTTCTTTTGTGTATATATTTTTAATTAAATAAGTTTTTATTTAATTTAATTAGCAACTATAACCATTGAATGACGAATTACTTTGTCTCCAATTTTGTATCCTTTTCTATATTCTTCTTTTACAATTTGCTCTCCAAGGTCTGCATCTTCAACATGGCTGACCGCATCATGAAGTTCTGGATCAAATGGGTTTCCTATTGCTTCTATTGGCTTAACTCCAAATCCTTCTAGCATATCTGTCATTTGTTTTAATACAAGTTCTACACCTTGTTTGTAGTTTTCGTCTTGGGTTTTCGCTTTAACGGCTTTTTCTAAATTATCCATTACTGGTAATAAAGAGCCAACAACATCTCCTAAAATTGATGTATACTGCATTTCTTTTTCTTTTTGATTTCTTTTCTTGTAGTTTTCAAACTCTGCCATTACTCTTTTTAATCTGTCGCTAGTCTCAGCGGTTTCTTTTTCAAGAGCTTCCACTTTTTGTTCTAATTCATTATCAACTGTTGTTTCTTCTTTTTTTTCAACCTCATTCTTGTTTTCTTCCATTTACATACCTTCTTTCTCTATATTATGATTATCCTCAAAAGTCTTCCATTTTTCATTTAGCACAGCATTTATATATTTCATAACAGAAATTACTTTTGAATAATCCATTCTTGTAGGTCCAATTATTCCAATTGTTCCTAAATCTTTTTCATTTACTGCATTTCTAAAAACAATTATACTTAGATTTTTAAGCTCGTCATATTCATTTTCATTTCCAATATAAACATTTATATTATTATTTGAAGTTGGATCTAAAATTTCACAAACCAAATCTTTGGTTTCCAGCATATTTAAAAGCTTTCTAGCTGTATCTAAATCGCTAAACTCTGGAAAATCAAAAACTTTATCTCTTCCCTCTAAATATATATCATAATCTTCTTTAACAACCTTATTTATTTCTTCAATTATCGGCTTAATAATTTTTAACTCATATGCCATCTCAGACATTATTAGCTCTTTCATTGGTATGTCTATCTGACCTAATGCCTTACCTCTTAATTTGCTATTAAACACATAATTCAATTTTTCAACTTGTAATTCAGTTATATCAGAATCAAACTTTATCATTGTTTCTTTCACAATACCTGTATCAGTCAAAATAACAGCCATAAGCAATCTAGTACCTAATAAAACAAATTTTATATCAATAATCGTATGTGTCTCTGTTTTTGGGCCAATCGCAACAGTAGTATAATGCGTTATCTCAGAAAGTGTATGTGTAGCAATCTTTGTAAGTTCCTCCATAGCATTAGCATTTGTCTGTAAACACTTTTGAATATACTTTATCTCATCAAAACTTATATTATCATCTTTCAAAAGTTCGTCCACATAAAATCTATAACCCTTAGCCGAAGGAATACGCCCAGCAGAAGTATGTGGCTTCTCAATATATCCATTTTGCTCCAAATTAGCCATTTCATTTCTTATGGTAGCACTACTAAGCTCCATTCCATAATTATCAACCAAAGCACCCGAACTTACAGGTTCCGCTGTCCCAATATATTGTTCAATTATAGCTTGCAATATTCGTTTCTTTCTATCGTCAAGCTCCATATTCCATCACCTCTTTTAGCACTCAACAGTCCTAAGTGCTAACTTGACTATATATTATATCCAAAAAGCTAATTTGTCAATACATTTTTCAAAAATTTACACAAAGAACACAAACTCCCACCAACCTATGTCCCCCTTGAGTCAAAATGACTCAAAAGGAAACGTCCCCTGTAAAATTTTCCTGTATATATATTGCAAAATTTACAAAAAATAATTATATGAATCAAATATTAAATCCTAAATATAATAAAGTTAAATTGAATACTCATAATAATCCTAAGTCATCCATCTCTGTTAGTTCTAAGCAAATTAAGTTTATGACTTTGCTAGTTTTATCTGTTTTTTTACTAATTTTCATTTTAGTTTACATGGCTTACAATTTCTATGTCGATTACAAAAAATCTAATTTATATTTAAGCCGGCTCTTCTGATTATAGTATTTCTAGATTATATTCAGATAATACATCTGCACAGCAAAATACTGAAACTGAAAAATTATTCTCCATTATCGGCATCATAAAAATTGACAAAATCAAAATTAGTTATCCAATTATCTCCGACATAAATGATGAACTCTTAAAAATAGCTCCCTGCAAATTCTCCGGACCAAATGCCAATGAAATTCGGAAACCTATGCATTGTTGCACATAACTACAACGATTCCCGTTTTTTTAGCAACTTAAATAAGCTAACAATCAATGACGAAATCCAAATATTTAATCAAAATGGAAATATGTTAAAATATACCGTTTTCGACAAATACGAAACCTCCACAAACGATATCTCTTGCACAGTACCTACATTTCCTAATACCAAAGAAATAACCCTTATTACCTGCAACAATCTTACAGGTAATAGAATTATTGTAAAAGCTCAAAATATTACTTAGCTTTAATTATGATTTCGTCATTTTCTGCACTTACTTTGGCTTTTGTGCCATTTGCTAATTTTCCATCCAATATTGCCTCTGCCAGATTATCCTCTAAGTAGCTTTGTATAGCACGTCTTAAAGGTCTTGCACCATAGCTCTCGTCTGTTCCTTTTTTTGCAATTAGCTCCTTCACACTTTCGTCTAGTATTATTTTTATATTCTGTGCCTCTAATCTTTTCTTTGTTTCTTCAAGCATTAAATCTATAATTTTGCCTATTTCTGTTTTAGTTAATTTATGGAACACAATTATCTCGTCTATTCTGTTTATAAATTCAGGTCTAAATGTCTTTTTAAGCTCTGCCATAACATTCTTCTTGGTATCTTCATATGTCTTTTCTTCTTTTTCCTTTTCCGGAGTTCCAAATCCCAATAATTTATTTTCTGCAATAATCCTTGCGCCTACATTTGATGTCATTATTATTACTGAGTTTTTGAAATCTACTGTTCTTCCTTGTGCATCTGTTAAACGTCCATCTTCTAGTATTTGAAGAAGTATGTTCATTACATCTGGATGGGCTTTTTCAATTTCGTCAAATAATATTACTGAATATGGTTTTCTTCTTACCTTTTCGGTTAATCCTCCTGCTTCATCATAGCCCACATATCCAGGAGGCGAACCAATTAGCTTAGATACAGAATGGCTTTCCATAAATTCAGACATATCTACTCTTATCATAGCATCTTCGTTTCCAAACAATGCTTCTGCTAGGGCTTTTGAAAGTTCTGTTTTTCCAACACCAGTTGGACCTAAGAATAAGAATGAACCTATTGGACGTTTTGGATCTTTTAATCCAACTCGACCTCTTCTTATAGCTTTTGCAACTGCAACAACAGCTTCTTCTTGCCCAATTACACGTTTGTGCAATATATCTTCCATTTTTCTTAATTTTTCATTTTCTGTTTGACTTATTTTAGTAGCAGGTATACCAGTCCAATTTGCTATTACATTTGCGATATCTTCTTCTGTTATATTTATTACCTTTTTACTACTCTTTTCTTTCCATTTTTCTCTTTCATTTTCTATTTTTGCCTTTTCAGTTCTTTCTTTATCCCTTAAAATAGCGGCTTTTTCAAAGTCTTGTATTGCAATTGCCTCTTCTTTTTCTTTAACAATTTCATTTAACGCATCTTCCAATTTTTTTAGCTTATCAGGCTCTGTATAGCTTGCAAGTCTTGCTTTTGAAGAAGCCTCGTCTATTACATCTATTGCTTTGTCTGGCAAAAATCTGTCATTTATATATCTTATAGATAAATCAACTGCAATTTCTATTGCGCTGTCGCTTATTTTTACATTGTGATGTGCTTCATATTTATCTCTTATTCCTTTTATAATTTGTATTGTATCTTCTCTTGATGGCTCATTTACCATTATTGGTTGAAATCTTCTTTCTAGTGCACTATCTTTTTCTATATATTTTCTGTATTCATTTAAAGTAGTTGCACCTATTACTTGAATTTCCCCCCTTGCAAGTAGTGGTTTTAAAATATTGGCAGCATCTATTGCACCTTCTGCCGATCCTGCACCTACAATTGTATGAATTTCGTCTATAAATAAGATTACATCTCCTGCTTTTTTTGCTTCATTTAGTGATTTTTTAATTCTTTCTTCAAAATCACCTCTATATTTTGCACCAGCAACCATTGAAGAAATATCTATACTTACAACCCTTTTTCCTTTTAAGGTTTCAGGTATATTTCCTTCAATTATTTTTTGTGCTAATCCTTCTACTACTGCCGTTTTGCCAACTCCTGGCTCGCCTATTAAGCAAGGATTATTTTTGGTTCTTCTAGATAAAATTTGTATAACTCTTTCAGTTTCATTTTTTCTACCAATTACAGGGTCTAATTTTCCTTCCTCTGCTTGTTTAGTTAAATCTGTACCAAATTGATTTAATGTAGTAGTTGAATTATAGCTAGTTTTAGTCTTATCATTACTATTTTTTTGAGCGGTATTACTATTATTTTCATATTCATTTATCACTTTTATAATTTCATTATACAGTTTTTCAACATTCAAATTCAAATCAAGTAATATTTTTACAGCAATACTATCTGCTTCTCTCATAAGGCCAATAAGTATATGTTCTGTTCCAATATAGTTTGAGCCAAGTCTTTTTGACTCTCTAAAAGAATTTTCTATTACTCTTTTTGTTCTTGGAGTGAAACCCATTGTTGCAGTTACTGGGCTGGCTTCTCTACCTATAAGTTCCTCTATTTTGCTTAATATGTCCTCTGCTGTTATATTTTGCTCTTCTAGAACTTTGCTGGCTACTCCTGTGCCTTCTTTTGCAAGTCCATATAAAAGATGCTCTGTTCCTATATAGTTATGACCAAGGTCCATAGCAATTCGTTCTGCTAGTTCTAATGCCTTTTGAGCTCTGTTTGTAAATTTATAATACATATATTTATTATACCTCCTTTAATTTTCGGCTAAAATTTTCTTAATCGTTTCTGCTCTTGCAATTTCTCTTTCATTTTCATTTAAAGTTTGTCCTATGAATAACTGTAAACTTGCAGATTTTGTATATAAATCTAGTTTGTTTACTTTTAAATCATTCATTTCTTTAATTATTCCCAAATCTGTACCTAATTTAACATCAGATATCAATTTTTTTGTTTCATTTGCACTTACTTTACGGCAATTTGATAAAATTCCATAAGCCCTGTACACTCTATCTTCTAATTCCATAGATTTTTTTGCCAGATATTTTCTAGCCATTCTCTCTTGCTCTATAATTTTGCTTGTGATTAGTTTAAGATTATTTATAATCTCCTTATCAGAAATCCCTAATGATTGCTTATTAGAAATTTGATATACATTTCCTTGTGTTTCACTTCCATCTCCGTATAATCCTCTAATATTCATTCCAAAACCATTTACAACATCTAAAACCTTATCAATATTGCGTGTTGCAGTTAGAGCAGGAAGATGTACCATTACAGAAGCACGCAAGCCTGTTCCTACATTAGTCATATTCTCTGTTAAGTAACCATATTTTTCGCTAAACGCATAATTTATTAAATTGCCCATTTCTTTTTCAATTTCATTAGCTAAATTTAGAGAATTATCTAGTTCCAAACCAGAAGCAAAAACTTGTATTCTTATATGATCTTCTTCATTTATCATTATACAAATATTTTCGTCTGCATTTATCAATATAGCTCCTGTTTCTTTTGAATTTACTGCGAAATTTGGACTTATTAGATGTTTTTCTATTAGACTTAATAAATTTAAATTATCTAAATCTTTTAATCTAATAAGTTTTAATCCATAACCAATTTGTGGTAAGATGTTTTCTATTTTATCTATTACAGTTTCTTTTTCTTCTTTACTCATTTTATTTTTAAATTTATTATCTTTAATATTTCTTGCAATTCTTATTCTTGTACTTGTTACAACATCAGAATCTTTCCCAGATTGTAAATACCAATTTATCATTATTCTTGCACCTCCAATTCTTTTATCATATCTCTAACTTGTGCTGCTTCTTCATAATTTTCTTCTTGCACCAATTGTTTTAACTTAGTTTTCAAAGTATTTATTTTTTCCTGTTTAGAAGATTCTTTTGGTAAAGCATGTTCTTTGCATTCAATTTGCTTTTGCTCGGTTTGGTTAAAATCGGCCTTCCTTCCGGCATATCTGTTACTTCCTTGTAATCTCTTTAAAATAGGATCTATTCTTTCTGCAAAAACAGTATAGCAATTATCACAGCCAAATTTGCCTGTTCTCATAAACTCGCTATATGTTAAATTGCACTTATCACATTTAAGCTCATTTGACTTTTTCAAATATGGCATAAAATGATTATCATATTCTGTTAATAAATCGCCTAAAAAGCTTGAAAAATCGATATTTAACTTATTATCAATTCCAAGTTCTCTGCTACATTTATCACAAAGATACATTTCAATTTTTTCTCCATTTACAATTTGGGTATATCTAACACTAGCTTCATTTTTCTTACAATTTTGACACAACATAAAAAATCACTCCTCTAATCTTCTATTAAATTTAGTAACATATTTTTGAAAATATTTGCTCTTACTTTATCTCTAAGCTCAGCAGGAATAGTAAGCACATTATCACTTGTTGCAACCTTCAAAAGCTTAGCCTCTTTTTCGGTAATTACATTATATGAAACAAAATTACTTATAAATATGTCAACTTCATTACTACTTATTTTCTCTCCTATATTTGTAATTATATGCATTAAATAATTGCTTTTTGTTATTTTAATTTTTTTAATCTTAATATAGCCTCCGCCGCCACGCTTGCTCTCAACATAATACCCTTGGCTAGGTCCAAACCTTGTAGAAATAACATAGTTAATTTGCGATGGCACACAATTAAAATGTTCCGCAAGTTCATTCCTCTGAATCTCAATAAAATCCTCATCATCAAACAAACTCTTAATAAACTTCTCGATACTATCCGAAATTCTCATTTTTAGCCTCCTCGGTTTTGACTTTGACTTTCTTTGACTTTTAGTATATATTATATCCACTTTTTTGTAGATTACAACTTAAAGTGGACTTGGTTTTGTGCTATTTTTAGTTATATTTCTTCCATTTTCTCTTGTTTTGTTGTTTTTTCTTATCTTTGCAAATTTAAATGGAGAGCATTTTCGTACCATAGTACCCTAATTTCTCTCCCCTAATATTATAATGTAATTGTTTCAATTTCCTTTGCGGTTAGTCCTGTATATTTGATTATCAGTCTTTTATCCAATTGGTCTTTTAGCATACATCTGGCAGCTTCTATTGACATAGCTTTTCTGCCACGTTTCTCACCACGGGCTTCGCCTCTTTTTTCGCCTCGTATTTCACCTGCTTCATATGCTGCGGCTTCGTCAAATTCGGCCTTTTCTCTTAGTTCTTGCAATCTTTCTCTTTCTGCATCTCCTGTTAAGTATTGTCTTTTTTCTTCTGCTTTTGCTATTATTTTATTCTTTTCTGTTACCATTCTTAACATCTCCTTATTTTTATTATCTAGAAAAATTAACCATTGGTCTAGTTTATTATCCAGATTTGGTTTAGTTCTTCTGAATTTTGTTAGTTCTATAAATCCATACTTTATTCCTTTTATTAGTTCATATTCATTATAATTTTCTGCAACGGTTTTCGTTTTTGTATAATATTCTGGCAATTTTATTAAATTATAATTTAATATATTTATTAGTATAATCGGTTTTAACTGACTATATCTGTCTCCTCTTTTCAATAGTTTAGATACTACTTTACTCCCATAAAAAATAGTTCTTTGTTCCATATTGTATTTATTCTTTTTTTGCATTTCTATTTGTACTATTTTTTCTCCATTTATTTCTGCCTTTATATCTAAAACTCCTATCTTTTCATGTATATTTCCTCTTATGTTAAAATCTTGCTCGATTTTTATGCTTGTAATTTTTTCATTTAGTAAGGCTTCTAAAAAATCTTTCAGAATTTCCTCATCACTAAATATTTCTTTAAACATAATATCGTTTTTAGGTGTTTCATCTACTTGCTCTTTCAATATTTGCTCCTTTCATTATACTACTGAATATAACTGTACTTCAATACTTTTCGCAATACTTGTCCCACAGTATAAAGTACCTTCAATTATATAAATTAGTATAGTGATATTTTATTTTTAAATTTGATTTCATTGGCTTGAAATAGCCTATTTTTATTTTTGTCTATTCCTAAGTTGCTTAGTTTTTAATAAATTATTTGATAGTTCCTTGTCGGTAATTTTAATTATGATACTACATTTTCTCTTAAATGTAAATACTTTTTGAAGCTTTTTCTATAAATTTCCAATAATTTTATATATACAAAAAATAAAGTATTCAAATATTAAAATTTTTCTTCCTTTATTTGAATACTTTTTTATTTGTAAGTTATTCCTCCAATTTGGTGCATCTCACAAATTCAGTTCTGCCTATGCTGTCACCTGTACCAAGTTGACCATAGTCATTTTTGCCTATTCCATATACTTCGCCACTTTTGCTTGCAAATATTGCAAATCCGTTGCCTAGGCTCATATATCGAATATTAGCTGGCAATCCTTCTATTTTTACTGGGGTTGGGTATATGCCTCCTACTTCATAGTTTGGCCCTAGAATTCCATAAGTATTGTAGCCCCAACCGTAGACTTCTCCGTTGGATAATAGGGCTAAGCTAAATCCATCTTCTGTTAATACTTGTTTTACTGTTGTTCCTTCTTTTATTATAAGTTCAGTAAAATCACCAGAATCATTATATTTCAAGCTATTGTTTCCAGACATATTTTTATTATTGGCCATTGTATATAGACTCCCATCTTCTGTTAATATTAAAGTATTGCTTCCATATATTCCTCCATCATTAACAAAAGAATACTCTATGTCTTTTATCTTATTTCTTATTTGTTCTATAACTGTACTTGTTACTTCTTTTGGATAATTTGTTATTCTTCCAGAACCTACTATTACGTAATCGCCTTTAACTTGTGGCAAACTTATCATAGTATCTGAACCTGCCCAATATATTTTGTTATCATCTGTTATAAATATTGCATTAGCTCCATTTTTAGATGTATATATGTCCTTTATATTTGTAAAATTGTTTGTTCCATCTTTTGTAATTTGTACATAATTATCCTTATTATCATATATTCCCCACATTCCAGTATTTCCGTGTCCTTTTGCCCATAATGTTCCATCACTTTTTATTATATATTTTGATCTAGATGATGCTATTATTTTTCTTGCACTATCTATTGTTGTATTTGCTTTACTTGTTATACTTTCATAAATTTTTCCGTTCCTATCAACTATACTTATATAGTTTCCTTTTCCTTGTACAAATATAACATCCTTAAATACTTTCCTTAAATTGTAATTCGATTTTTCGCCTATTTTTGTTATATCTGGCTTTTTTTGTATAAAAATCTTTTTATTATCTGTTCTCACACTCATTGAACGATTTCCTAAAAATCTATATTCATCGTTTTTATTATAATATGGTTCTATATTAGTAATATTATTTTCCTTTTCAACACTACCATTATCATTAATTTTATAATAATCTCCATTATTTATTAGTGAGTGTCCATTTAATAATATAGTCGTATCATTTATATTGATTCCATTTATTTTAACCAATGTTCCAGTATAATTATATAAATACAGTTCATTATCTTCATTGATAAATAGTATATATCCTCCATATGTTGAGCTTATTTCCTTTACTTTTTCTGAAATCTTTACAGCATTGTCAAGAGTGCCATTACTCATATTAGTCTGTACTCCCCAACCTACAACATATAAAATATTAGACTGGTTTAAATAATATGTCTTCGTTCCTGAGATTTCTATTTGTTTTAAATTATCATATTCCTCAGCTTTCGTAAATTTATTTATATAGCTCTCTTTTAATCCAAATCCTATTCCCCACCCACTAACATAAACACTTCCATCTTTCATTTTTATTATAGCAGCACTTTGAGAAGTAGCAAAAGATACTTGTATTTCTTTTATCTCGTTTCCATTTATGTAATCTACTTTTACCCATTTGGAATAATTTTTATAATTGCTTTGACCTAATGTTCCAGAACTATTTGTTCCACAAACCCATAAAGTTCCGTCTGTATCTACTATAAACGTATTATATATCCCTGCCCATACTTTGCTTGCTTTTACATCTTCTTTTCCTTCGCATCTTTTTTCTAAAATTTTTGTTGGCTCAACTACTAAAAATGAATGGCCCAAACCAAGTTTATTGTATCCATTTGCTCCCCACGCCCATAAGTCGTTGTTTTGATCTATTACATATACTGTTCCGGTGCTAAAATATACGTGGCTTGCATACCAGTCGTTAGTTAGTGTTTCTGGCAAATTCATTCTATTATTGAATTTTTCATTTATTGCCTTTAAATCAAACTCGTCCCAACTATTGTTTATTGTATTTACTTCGCTACTTGTGTATCCTGAATTTACAGTCTTTTCTCCTAATACCTTTAATGTTCCATCTCCATATAACTTATATGTGTTATTGGCTACGGTTATATATTCTGGTTCTGATTCATTATTTAATGGTATTATTACATATATATTGTTTTTCTTATATTTCACTCCTGCTAAATTTATTACTTTGTAATTATCTCCATCTACGTATATTACTAAATTTTTTGCTTCTTCTTGGCTTATATTTAATTTAGTATAATCCAGTTTATAAAATTTATTATAATCTATTTGGTCAAATGTTGGTATATTGGTCGTTCCCTTTTCAGCTGTCAAATTTAACAATGCATATTTTACTTCATCTGCTAAACTTTCTAATTCACTAATATCTCTCATTTGGCTTAGAGTGATTCTACTTCCATCTTCATTTAAAGCTATCGGATAACTATCTTCCTCAATTTTTCCCTCCAAATTCTTACCAATTTTATATAAATCAATACTTTCCTCCAACGATTTTATATTACTTAATACGGCCACATCCTGCGTTGTAGTTATTATCCCATTTTCTCCATATAGCGTATTTATTGCCACTCCTGCCAATATAACCAACACAATTATACTAATTATCAACGCAATCAACGTTATTCCACTCTTATTTTCTCTCATTTACTATACCTCCTATTTTTCTCTAAAAGTTCTCCCAATTTTCTAAGCAAAAGATTAAAATATAAAGATATGTCCCCAATGAGTCAAAATGACTCAAAAGGAAACGTCCCCTATGAAGCAAACAAAAGCACATAAACCTAGTATAAAATACTAAGTCTATGTGCTTTCTCTATATTTAATTTTTTCCTTTTATTCACTAATAAAGATGTGTGTGTGTGTGTGTACTCCCACAAGGCTTTCAGCCGTTTTTTTATTCATTTTTCTTTTACTCCTCTGTTTTTCTATTTCTTCATCACACATACAATATCACATTAACATCAAAAAATCAATATATATATTATGACAAATTTTCATTCTTATTTCCCTTCAAACTACTTACCATATCAATTGATTTTACTTTCTTAGCTAGTCTGCTGTTTACAAATAGAGCTACTATTAGGCTACCTAGTACGGCATATGTGTAGGATAGGAATTTTATTTGGACATTCACACATTTCCCCATCAAGAATATTATATAACATACTAAGGAAACAAAAAAGAAATCTTTACAAGGAGGTATTTGCGCTATGGGATGTTGCTGTAATGATGAAATTCTTTGGTTCATTATTCTATTTTTACTTCTTTTCTGTGGTTGCGGTAACAGAGGTTGCTGCTAGCTATTAGGTATTAACCTTATGTAAAGCATTTAAGTACTTATTTCGAAAGGGGGGTTTTAGAATGCCAGAGAGTAGAAACTGTGGAGGATGCGGATTCGGTTTTGGAGATGATTGCATCTGGATTATAATACTTCTTATCTTAATCTGCTGTTGTTGCGGTGGTGGTAACAGAAGTTGCTGCTAGTTAGATTAAGAAAAAGGTGTTTTCAATACAGAAAACACCTTTTTTTTTTATCTCATAACTTAAATTTTTCTAAACACACCAGCAACCTTACCCAAAATCTTACAATCAGGCACAATTATAGGATCCATAGTAGAATTCTCTGGTTGTAATCTTATATGATCTTTCTCTTTATAAAAAGTCTTAACAGTTGCCTCATCCTCAATCAAAGCAACAACAATTTCTCCATTTTCAGCAGTATTTTGTTTCTTAACCAAAATATAATCTCCATCCAAAATACCAGCCTCAATCATACTCTCTCCTCTAACAGTAAGCATAAAACTCTCACTATTACCAACAAAATCAATAGGAATAGGAAATGTATCAGTAACATTCTCCACTGCCAAAATAGGAGCCCCAGCAGTAATTTTACCAATAACCGGCACATCAACCAACTCTTTACCAGAATACACAGGTTTCTCACTAGGTTGATTCTCAGCCAATCCGCCCTTCAACAATTTTAAAGTTCTACCTTTCTGTTGTTCCTTCTTAATATACCCCTTCTCCTGCAACTTAGCCAAATACCCATGAACAGTAGCCGTAGACTTCAACCCCACAGCCTTCCCAATCTCCCTAACAGAAGGTGGATAACCATTAGCAACAATTTGTTTCTCTATAAACTTCATAATAGCTTTCTCTCTCTTATTCAACTCATTCGGATTCTTTTTCTTACCCATCAAAATCACTCCCAAAATTATTTTTTATAACTATATCACACAATTTCGCAAAAGTCAAACAAAAGTTTTATTTTTCGTCCTGTGGTATAAGAGAAAACAAGATATGTCCCCAATGAGTCAAAATGACTCAAAAAGAAACGTCCCCTATGAAGCACTTCAAACTAACAATCGGCATAGCCCCATCATAAATTAGTTGATTAGTCCCTGCCGAAGTAGTGCTTGTGATATTACCGGGAACTGCATACACTTCTTTGCCTTGTTCTAGGGCGAAATCGGCTGTAATTAGGCTTCCGCTTCTTTCTCCTGCCTCTACTACAATAACTGCTTCTGCTAACCCACTAATTAGCCTATTTCTGTTTGGGAAATTCAATCTTTCTGGTTTTTTTCCAATAGGATATTCTGATATAATCACCCCACCTTTGCGAATAATATCCTTCGCCAAGCCAATATTATCATTAGGATATATCACATTTATCCCACTTCCCAGCACAGCAATTGTATTTCCACCAGCTCCAATATGTGCCTCAGAATCAATCCCAATTGCCAGTCCGCTTACTACATTCACATTATTTCCAGCAATATTCTTAGCAAGTTCTCTTGCCACATGCCTTCCATACTCCGAACATTGCCTTGCACCAACTATGGCAACAGACTTCTTCCTCAATCTCTCCAAATTTCCAATAGCATAAAATACCACCGGCATATCATAAATATTCTTCAAATTTTCCGGATAATACTTATGCAAATAATTCACAATTTGAATATTATACTTCTTAATAAACTCCCATTCTCCTTCTAAATTCTGCCTATACTTCGGATTTAACACCTCTTTTACTTCACTACTGCTTACAATTTCGTTAAGCTCGATCTCTTTCAAGTTCCAAATATTTGCGGGAACCTTGTACTTTTCCATAAGTCTTTTTTTAGATATAGCACTAATCTTTATTTTAGAAAGCCATATCCAATATAAATTACTATTCATATATTCCTTTCTTGCCCCCACAAGTCTTTTAAACTATATAAACTCCTCCCAAACGAGATTTGCCAAATCTATTCCTTTATTGCTCAATTTAATTCTTCCATCTTCTAAAACAATCAAATCTTCACTTAATAATTTTTCTATTTCTTCCTCAAAAACATCAAAAACATCTTTATCAAACCTTGCCTCAAATATACTGCAATTAATTCCGTCTATTTTTCTAAGTCCAAGTATCATATATTCCTTCATTTGAGCCACTTTATCTTGTTTTTCGTGAAATACAAAATTATTCTCAGACTTGCCATTTTTCATATTCTCAATATATTCTTCAACACTTTCAATATTAGAAAATCTAGCTCTGTCCATATACGAATGTGCTGCTACCCCAAATCCCATATACTCTTTTTGCTCCCAACAGTCCATGTTATGCTTAGACTCGTAACCATTTAATGCGAAATTAGATATTTCATAATGCTTGTAGCCTAATCTTTCTAACTCATTCCTTACTTTCCAATACATTTCTCTTTCAAGCTCATCCTTTGGTAATTCTAGCTTCCCACTACTTATTTGCTTTTCTATTTGTGTATTTTCTTCTACTATTAGTGAATATACGGAAATATGGTTTGGTTTTAAGTTCTCTATATATTTAAGCATATCCTCTATGTCTTGCATTGTTTGGTTAGGCAACCCTATCATAAAATCTATATTTATATTTTCAAAACCAGCATTTTTTATTAAATTATACGCTTCTTCAAATTGTTCTAAATTATGTATTCTACCTAACATTTTCAAAAGTTCACTATTGGCACTTTGCAAGCCAAGGCTCACTCTATTTATTCCTATATTTTTGTAGCATAGTGCTTTTTCATTTGTTATAGTTCCTGGATTTATTTCAATTGTAATTTCAGCATTTTTTACAATTGTAAAATTCTCTTTGATTTTTCTTACAATTTCTTCTATATACTTGCTGTCTATATATGATGGTGTTCCTCCTCCTATATAAATTGTTTTAACCTCTAAATCATCTATCCTTTTATCCTGTATATTTTGTTTTACCTCTTGTCCAACTTCTTTTATCTCTGTACATACACTATCTACATAGTCTTTGATAAATTCTTCTTTATTTGAATATGATACAAAATCACAATAATTGCATTTTTTCTGACAAAATGGTATGTGCACATATATTCCTATTTGCTTCATTTTTCTCCCTCTCTTAATTCGTTTGCTATTTCTTGCAGTTTTTTTAATCTATGATTTACACCAGATTTTCCAATTGGTTTTTCTAGCAATTTTCCAAGTTCCACTAAACTGCTTTCTGGATTTTGCACTCTTATTTTTGCAATTTCCTTTAAGTTGCTAGGTAACTCCTCAAATTTGTTCTTTTCTTTCAAGTAATTGATGTCCGCAATTTGTGCAACTGCTACATTTATTGTTTTATTTATATTGGCTGTTTCACAATTCACAATTCGGTTTACATTGCTTCTCATTTCTCTTACAATTCGTATTTCTTCATAATTCATTACAGATTTTCCAGCACCAATTAAAGCAAGTAATTTGGAGATTTCTTCTCCATCTTTTATGTATAAAGAGTATCTGTCTTTTCGTTTGATTACTTTGCAATCTATTTTAAAACTTTCTATAATATAAAAAATATATTTGGCATTTTCTTTTGTATTAAAAACTATTTCTAAATGATACTTCTTATTCGGATTATTTATCGAACCAGATGCCATAAAAGCCCCTCTCACAATGGCTTTTTGCATATCTTCTTTTTCTATATCAATATCTACAATTTCATCTCTATTTTCCATGCTCCAATTGATAGCAAAGGCTTTTCCTTTTTTTTCTATGTTATATGTAATATTCACATTTGCCAGCAATTTGCTTAATCTATGTACATTATCCTCGTTTTCTGTAACAATTTTAGATTTTGTACCATTTTCTGAATAATTGCTACCAAGCATATAGCCGATTTATTTCAGCTTTTACCTGTTCTTTGTTGTTTAAATTATTCAAATTGCTTAATTCTTTTTTTATCTCACTCGAAAAAGACATTATATTACCTACTTTTTAATTAAATTTTTACAAACTATAACTCTATCATTTCCACCCATATCTTTTATTACTCTAATTTCTGAATATTCCTGTGCTTCTAGCAAATTGACTACTTCTGTTTTTTGATCATAACCTATTTCTAACACCAAATATCCATTTTCATTTAAATATTTTTTTGCATTTTCAGCAATTATATTGTAAAAGTCTAATCCCTTTATTCCACCATCTAGTGCTAGAATAGGTTCATTTTTTACTTCTTCTGATAATGTTTTAATTACATCTGTTCTTATGTATGGTGGATTAGATATAATTAAATCAAATTTTTCGCTTATATTTTTAAACATATCTGATTTTATAAATTTGATTTTTGTGTTCACATCATTTGAAATTGCATTTTTTTCAGCTACTTCCAAAGCTTTTTCGCTTATATCTACCGCTGTTATCTTGCTTGCATCTGTATATTTAGCAATGCTAATAGCTAAAATTCCGCTTCCTGTACACATATCTAATACTTTGCTTAATTTGTTCCTATTTATAATATCAATAGCTTCCTCTACCACAATTTCGGTATCTGGCTGAGGTATTAATACATTTTCGTCAACATAAAAATCCATTTTCATAAATTCTTGTTTTTTTGTTATGTACTGGATTGGAATATGTTTTTGAATTTTTGAAATAGCTTCTAAAAACTCTGTTTTCGTGCTTTGCTCTACTTCTTCATTTCCGTTTGTAACTAAATATATTTTGTCTTTTTTTAGCACAAAACACATAATCCTTCTAGCAATTGAAATTGGTTCTTTTATTTGACTTGTTTTTAATTTTTCTATTCCTATTTCTAATAACTCGTTTATTCTCATTTTTTCTCTCTTTCCCAATAATTTTAACATCTATAAACAAAAAAATCAAGGGAACTAGCTACAACTTATTTGTAACCAGCCCCCAAGATATTATAAATTATATATTCATTTTTACCAAAATAAACCCCCGCTAATAGCCGTTCAGTGAAGAAATTTTAAGGACCTGCTTTCACAGGTGGGTGCCTTCCTTGATATTTATGGGTTTCTTAAATAAATTTAAGCCTACACGCCATATCCAGAGATGGGGCTCCCGTTTTAAATTTGTTGGTTCTAAAATTTCAGCAATCACGCACTCTGCAGGGAAAATTATTAACTTATTTATTTGTTGTATTTATAATACCATATACTCATAGAATAAATCAAATCATTTTTTCCCGATTATATGCAATTAAATCCAATTTAGGCTTTTTTTCTTCATTTTTATTTGTTTAGTATATATAATTTATATATATTTATTATTAGACTTTTTTCAAATTTTATGCTAAAATAGTGATATATTTATTTTATTTTAGAAACTCATTTTTTTCTATCTTCCACATCCGCAATTATTTTGCATATTATTGTTCATATAAAATTTCCTTTGAGCAAGTTTGTCTTGTACCCCTCTTAGTGCTTCGCCGAATCTTTGGAAGTGTACTACTTCTCTTTCTCGTAAAAATTTTAGTGGATCTATTACATCTGGGTCGTCGGCACATAAGTCTATTAGTTTTTCGTAGGTTGCTCTAGCTTTTTGTTCTGCTGCTAGGTCTTCTTGTAAGTTGGCAATCGGATCTCCTTTGCAGGCTAGAACGGATGCACTGAAAGGTACTCCTGCTGCTGATTGAGGGTATACGTCCAAGCCGTGGTCTGTATAATATGCTCCAAGACCTGCTGCTTTTATTTCGTCGATGCTAGCATCTTTGGTTAATTGATGCACTATCGTTCCTACCATTTCTAGGTGTGCTAATTCTTCGGTTCCAATGTCGTTTAATGTTGCTTTGGCGTTTTCATCTGGCATTCCAAATCTTTGTGATAAATATCTTAGTGCTGCTCCTAATTCTCCGTCTGGTCCACCGTATTGTGATATTATAAATTTTGCAAGCATTGGATTTTTACATTTTATATTTATTGGATATTCTAAGGCTTTTTGATAAGTCCACATTAATAATTCCCCCTTTCCCAAGGCCATGGTTCTTTTTAAATTAGAAGTAATTTTCAAAATTGTACTGGATTTTCATATTGCTTTTTGATAGCTCAACTCTTTTTATTACCATAAAAATCAGTCTTCTCAACTTTTCGCCATCTGCTTCTTCTATTTGTTTAATCACATTCACTTTTCTTTCTTTTATTTTACTTTGATATTGTTCTATTTTTATTTCAATATTCTCGTTTTCCTTCACATATTCCGCTATAATCTGCTTGCCTAAGAACTTTTCAATTTCATTATTAGCTATGTCTGTATATATTTGTTTTATGGCATTTATGTTCTTTATTTTTTGTAAATTCAATTTTTCAATTTCTTCCTTACACTTATTTTGCCTACCTATTATAATATGTTCCAAGTGTCGTTTTTTCACATTTTCAATAATTTTTTGTTTTATACAATTTAAAATTTCCTGTTCTTCTATATAAATATTATCGCAAGCCCTTTTGCCGTTTTTCTTATAATTAGAGCATATTATTTTAAAACTACTTCCATGATTTTTGGTATATGCAATCCTAGCACCACATTTCTGGCAAAAAACAATTCCTGTTAAAATATGAGAGCTTTTACTTTCTCGCTTGCATTCATTCGATTTTCCTTTTAACATTTGGCTAACCTTTTCAAAGTCCTCTTTTTTTATTATGGCCTTATGATTATTCTTTATTATAATATTCTTGCTCTGTTCCAGCTTTACCACTTTCTTTATTTTGTAATTGATACTAGAATATTTGTGCTGAACCAAATCTCCTATATACATTCTATCTTTCAAAATATTGGTAATTGTACTTATGCACCATTCTTTGCTTACATTATTTGGATTTTTATAATTTGTATATTGCATTTTGTACATAAGTGGTGTTATAATATTGTTGGTATTTAAGTAATTGCAAATTTCTTTTTTGCTACTACCACTTAAATACATCTGATATATTTTCTTAACATTTTCTGCGACATTTTCGTCAATTATAATTCGATTTTTCCCATCTTTTTTATATCCATATGGGGCAAATGGTTTTATGCTTTCGCCATTCATAGCTTTTGTTAATAATGCAGTTTTTACTTTTTTAGAAATATCTTTTGCGTACAAATCATTTATTACAGCCTTAAAAGGCGTTATTTCATTATTTGAATTTTGCTCGTCAATAGTATCTACCCCGTCATTTACCGCTATATATCTAATTTTTCGCATTGGGAAATATTTCTCTATATAATACCCTGTATCTATGTAATCTCTACCAAGTCTTGATAAATCTTTCGTAATTATAGTATTTATCTTTTCATTTTCAATATCTGCTAGCATCTGTTTGAAACCGAGGTCTATTAAAATTAGTGCCAGTATATCCATCATCAATATAAATTTTTGTAATTTCCAAATTTTTTTCTTGTGCATAAGATTTTAAAAATTTTATCTGATTTTCTATACTCTCAGATACATTGTTAGTTCCATCATCTCTGGATAGTCTTGCATAAATCCCTACCATATATTTCCCCTTAATTAGAATTTAGCCAGTCTATAATAAGCTCTTGCAGTGTCTTTCCGGTTTTCGGAGTATTCTTCTTGTATGTTATTTTTTTCCAAAATATCACCCACTTTTACTTAATTATAAATATTCCCTAATTAACAATTTTATTAAAAATTTATAATAAAAAATTTTTTCGAAAAAAACTTGCTTTTTTCGATTGAATGTGCTACAATAGTATTATAAAGTGGCGATATTATACCATTTTTTATCTAGATAAAAACGGAAGCAAAATTGTTAATATACAAGGGAAAAAATAGGATGTGATTATTATGAAAAATATGAATATTGTAGATAATAGCTTAGCTTTAACAGTTAGAAAAGAACATAGATTAATGTTAGCAAATCAAGTTGCACAAGCAAGTGCAAGAGTTTCTTTAAAAGTTGTATTTGCAGTATTTGCATTAAATATTTTAAACTTAATTTTCTAACTTTAATTTTATAAGTTTAAAATTTATATATCAATTCTAATAAAGTTGGTACAAGCCTTATTACGGCAATAAAATTAGTTAATACCTTTTTTGTTTAATATATATAAGCGATTTAGCAAAACTAAATCGCTTTCTATTTTTTATATGCAAAAACCAACTATATATTATCATACATAGTTGGTTTTTTATTTGTAATCAATTATTCATTAATTAATTTACATAGTATTCAATTTCAAGTTTGTCTGTTTTTGCATAACCTCTTACATTCCATTTTATTTCTTTTGTAGTTGCATCATACGTTATTAATCCACTATTATTTAAATCCTCTAATGATGTATATGTTGCAATAACGGTTCCATTCTTTCTTATCCTTACTGGTTTTTTATCAGATACTATTAAACCTGTTGGATTAATAGTTGTTATGTAACCATTATCACTATTTATTTTAATTTCTCTATCTTGTGCCTTATTCTTTATAGCTTGAAAATTATTCTTTAATTCATTTAAATTTGTTGATGCAAATGAACTTCCTTCTGATGCAATACCTCCATTGTTAATATCTTTTAGCAATGCCACATCTTCTGCATATCTAATAGCATATAATGTTGCCTTTCCTCTTATCTTTGATGCTTCTGATTTAATGTTTGCATCTGTATTATCAGCATATTCAGGATAATTATTACTTCTATATGGCTTTCCATCTCCTAAGAATACTACCGCATTATCATTATTTTTATATGCATCTTTTAATTTACCAATTTCTGTATTTGCCAATTGTAATGCTGCATACATATGAGTTCCAAATCCGCCTTCTTTGTAATCATCAGGAATTTCGATTGCCTCTATTGCGTTCTTAATTTTTTGTGCACCATCATAATTCTTTGCTACATTTCCTGCAACGCCTTCTATTTCTAGCACTTTTGTTCCTGAATATGGAACTATTTCAGTTTTTTCTACATATTTAGTATACCATCTATTTCCATGTTGTTCGCATGATGTTCCTGAACTTTTATGTTCATAATCATAATATCCAAAGAATCCTCCTACTTTATCATAATGGTCTGGATTTTTGCTTCTGGTACATTCTTCTGATTCAACGTTCTTCTTCTCAATAGCATCTCTTGTGTTAAATGTTATTACTTCAATATTTACCCCTGAAACTGCCTTACTGGTATAAATACTATCTATAAATTCCTTTGCAGCTGTTTTAGCATTAGCTAATCTATTGCTCTTATTTTCTGTCATACTAGATGATAAATCTAATACTATTACTATATTTGTTTTTGAAATTGAATTTCCGTGTTCTTTTACATTTACTGTTCTAACAATATTTTTTACAGTATCTATAACTTCGTTTGTATCTTTTTCGTCTACTATTGCTTTATTTTTTATTTTATCTCCATCATTTAAAGTCATATCAACTATTACTGTAAATGATACTGTTGTTGAAGCATTTGCTTTCAATGAAACATTCCATGTTAACCATGTTACATTATTTTCAACTGATAATGTGTATGCTGGATTTTCTTCAGTTTTTAATGTCGTTCCAACAGGTACTGAGTCTTTAACATTAAATGTTCCAGTAGCTTCATTTGAATTGTTCTTTATTGAAATTGTATATGTTATTTCTTCTCCCGGTGCTACCGTTCCTCCTTTTGTTGATGTTATCTTTTTTGTTGTTAAGTCCAATGGTTTTAAAGTATTTATAATATCATATCCAGAATATGTTGTTTCATATCTTGCAACAGCATCTTCTTTTACTGTATATTTAATCTCAGTTCCATTTTTATATTTTGGTAAATCCTTAAATTCATATACCCATTTTCCATCCTTATTTTCAGTTACTTCTGTTGAGTTTACTGTTGTTCCATCTTCTAATAAGTTTACTGTTATACTTTCTGGTCTTTGTGCTTCATTATCATTTACCCAAGTTTTAGTTCCTGATATATTAACAGTTTCTGGTATATGTGTATTTGTTATTTCTGCTGTTATGTTTCCTGTTGTTGGATCTACTGTAATTGTTGGATTACTTGCTTTATATTTATTTGTTGTAATTTCTTCTACTATTGTATAATTAATTTGATTTCCATTTTTATATTTTGGCAATTCTTTAAATTCATATGTCCAGTCATTTCCAGTTCCAGTAAATGTTTCTTCCTTTACCTTAATATTTTGTTCATCCGTTACTTCCATTACTTTTATTTTAATTGTTGTTGGTCTAAATCCATCTTGATTGCTTGCATCTTCCCAATGTTTTGTTGCAATTAAACTGATTGTAGCTGGTGTATGTTTATTTGTTATATCAGCTATAAAGTTTCCGTTTTCTTTACGAACAGTTGCAGGTGTTGAAGTATAATATTTTTCATCTATTCCAGTTTCTGTTACAGAATATTGTATTTCTTGATTATTTGCATCATATTTTGGTAATCCAGTAAATCTATATGTCCAATTATATGTTACGTCATCTTTTTTACCTATTGTTTGCAATCTTTCAGTTTTATCTGTTTTATCACTGGAAATTACTGCAATTGTAATATTATCTGGTCTTATGCCATCTTGATCTTCTTCATCTTCCCAATGTTTCGTTCCACTTACTGTTACTGTTGGTACTCTGTTTAATGTGTTTGTTATGTTTGCTGTTATGTTGGCTGTTCCTATTCCTTTTACTTCTGCATAACTTGGTGTATATCCTTCTACTGCTTCTTCTATTACAGCATATTTTATTACATTATTATTTTCATCATATTTTGGTAATGCTTTTGATGTATATTTCCAGTTTCCATTTGCATCTGGTTTTACTTCTATTGTCTCTACTTCCTTATCTCCATTCATTACTTTTACTGTAATGCTTACTGGTCTTTTTTGTTCTTGCTCATTATAGTCATTCCATGTCTTTTCTCCACTTACTGTTACATTTGGATTTACTAGAACTGGTGTTGATGGAACTTCTTCACTGCCAGTTGCTGTTGCAGCGTTTTCTATTTGTGTTTTGGTTTCAATATCGTCTTGTGTTACGGTATATGTTACAGTATATGTTTTATGATCCTTTGGTGCTAGGCTTGATATTGTATCAATTGGTGTTCCGGCTTTTATTGTTGTGTTGTCATAATTTACATCTAATGTTGTATCAATTACTTTAATATCTTTTAGTGTTGTGTTTCCTGTGTTTGTAACTGTTATTGTGTATGTTATTACGTCTCCGGCTCTTACCATTGGTGCTTTACCATTTACTACATCTGTTGTTATTCCATTTGATGTTACAGATACTGTTGTTTTCTCTACTTTTATTCCTGGTTCTGCTTTTTCTGGTGTTACTTCTGCGGTGTCTTCGTTGCCTGGAGTTACTGGTGTTGTAGCTGTTGCTGTATTTTTTAGTCGTTGTTGGTTATCTATGTCTTCTTGTTGCATTTTGTATGTTGCTGTTAGTGTTTTTGTTGTTCCGGCTGGTACTGTTACTGTTTGTGCTATTGCTTTGTCTCCGTCGTATAGTTGGATGTCTGTGTCATTCATTATGTCTGTCATTGTAACTTCTAAGTCTTCACTTCCAGTATTGTTTAATTCGATTTTGAAGTATGCTGTTTCGCCTACTTTTAGTGTTACGTTTTTGCTATATTCTCCGTTTATTTTGTCGCTAACTGTTTTGGTCATTTCTAAGTTTGCTGTTTTTGTTTCTGTGTCTGGTATTGTTGTCCCTACTGTTGCTATGTTTTTGATGCTTCCTTCTATTGCTTTTATTTCTACTGTAAATGTTAGTTCTACTGTTTCTCCTGCTGGTACTGTTACATTTTTTCCCACATTCATTGTTGCTTCGTCTATTTCTTCTCCGGCAACTTCTATTGGTGATACTAATTCTGTGTTTGCTGGTATAGTATCTTTCATAACTACTGTTGCGTCTACATCTCCTGTATTTTTAGCAACTATTGTGTATTTTATTTGGTCTCCTATATTTGCAGGTCCTTCGATTGGTTGTTTATCTCTATAAACTTCTGCTAATTTTTCTGATGTTATAACTGGATTTACTACTTCTTCTGTATTTTTTCCGTCTATTGTTCCAACATTTTTGATTGCTCCTGTTGCATTTTCGTTTACAGTTACGGCAAAACCTACTGCAACTACTTCTCCAGCTTTTACGTCAACTTTCCATACTATTTTATTTAATTCTTTGTTGTATGTACCATCTCCATATATTGTGCCTTCTATAAATGTTGTTTGTTCTGGAATTACGTCAGATATTGTTAATCCTGTTATATCCTCGTTTCCATTATTTTTTACTGCCATTGCATATGTTAAAGCATCTCCTGCTGTTACTGAATTGTTTCCGTCTGTTGTACTTGCTACTTTAACTATTTCTAAGTCTGGTTTGTAAATTCCAATTCCGTTTGTTGAATATGCACTTGTTATGCTAAGTGGTGTCCAACCTACTAATAGGTCTTCTGTTATTTGTCTTTCTACTTCTTCTACTCTTTCTGTTACATATTCTTGATTTGGTACATTTGCATTACTTGTTGTAGTTATTGTTCCTTGGTTTGTATTTGCTCCTGTTGTTCCACCTCTATTTGCTGTTTTACCTTGATTTTCGTTCTCGCCAGCTTCTGGTAAATTACCTGGCTCGTTGTTGTTTGCTGGATTTTCTGTATTTCCATCATTTTCTCCTTGATTATTTTCTTCTGTTGGTCCTGGATTAGTATTAACATCTGATATGCTTGGTTCATTTTCGTCAAAACCAGCTCTTGATGTTCCATCATCATTTAAGTACATAACTATGCCTGTTGTTGCAGCGGCTACTAATACTAATGTTGCTATTATTATAGCAATGGTTTTTCTGTTCGCTTTCATTTTTTCCTCCCCCATTTTTATATTTTTCTTGCCTTTGTAATCAATCTGTTTTTATTTCCGTTCGTGCAAGTTATCAATGTTACTTCTTTTGCATTCTCGTCTACCGATTCAACACAAGATACATCATTTGGATTTATAACATACATATCAAATATCTCATATTTTACGGTGTTTTTATATAAGTCTTCTATTTCTATGATATCGCCTATGTTTAGTTTTTTTACTTTTCCAAACATTGTTCCGTCTTTATTGTTGTGTCCTGCCAAAGTTAGATTTCCAACTGTGTTTAAGTTTGGTCCCCAGAACTTTGTTATGGATTTTTTCATTGAAGTTTTGTTAGTTTCATTTAATATTGGATATTCTAAGTCTATTTTAGGAATTCTTATTATTCCTAGCACTTTGTATCCATCTATTTCAACTTCCGCTTCTGTATTATTTGTTTCTATATCTATTTCATTATTATTAGGCAACTCTACATTTGTGCTTTTTATTTGTTCTACTATATTTGTCATTTCTTTTTCATTTTTGAAATTTCCTATATATTTTGTAGCAATTAAAATTATAGTAACAATTATTACAATTCCTATTATCAATAGTATTACATCTAAAATTCTTTTTTTCATACATATCCCCCTAAATTAGAAATATGTTTTATTTTGATTCTTTTTTGCTTTTATTTCTTACTACTAATACTACTGTAAATAGCATCACTGCAATTCCAAGTACTACAAATAGTCCAATGCTATCATATGTAATAGGAAGTTTTGATGTTGTTTTGATTACTTTATCTTCTTTTATATATTCTTTGTTTTCTTCATTATAGCAGGTCATAATTTGAATATCAGATGTTGTATTATTTCCATTTTTTTGTATAATCCATACAACATATTTGTCGCCTGTTTTTGACTCTTTTGGTTGAGGTATTTGCATATTTTCTACATTTACCCAAGCTTTATTATCTACTTCTGATAATAGTTTCTCATATAAATCATAAAATTTTTTGCTATTTTCTATTTTGGTTACATTGATTTCTGTTTCCATATTGTTAATTTTTTCTGCAAGCGCTACTAAATCTTCATATTCTTTTGAATTTGTAACATTTACCATTACATAAGCATATTGTAATTTGCTATCAGCTGTTATTTCTATTTTCCCTGTTGTTGTTGTGTATTTTATTCCGTCTTTTTCTGTAACAACTTTGTCTTTCTTTTCAGTATTTACAGCAATTCTTTTAGTCGTATTTTTTACAAATGCAACCATATCTTCTGAAACAGCTTTTGATAAATCAATTTTTATTCCTTTTGCTAAATATTCTGTTCCTCTTTTTGCCCATAAATATGTATTTTCAGCATCTTTAAAATATTTAGTATAAAGATTTGAATCAACATATGCTATTGCTGTTCCATTTTCAGAGTCTTTTGCACTCTTTATGTAATCTAATTCTTCATCATTTTCTAGGACTTTGTTTGTATATGCAAACTCAAATTCTTGGTCTAATGATGCTTTTACATAAATTACATATTCTTCATTTGTTTTCTTTAAAATTGTACATTCCTCATTAGCTGCTAATACATTACCACTAACTGCAATGATTGCAATTGTTACAAGTAGTGTAAAAACGATTTTGAAAATAGTTTTCCTTTTCATTTTTCTCCCCCTTAATTTATTTTTACCTAATTTTTTATGTAGATTTGTAGCTAATTTTTTAAGCGTATTAATTATATCAAATTTTTCCTAAGGCGTCAACAATCCTCCTTTATTTTTCTCCCATTATATGTAAAAACTTCTTTTTTTACACCAAGGCCATGGTTCTTCTATCCATCTCCATTTATTGCAAGGACAATAAATACTTAATGGACCATACATTCTTTGATATTTATCTTTTAAATCTCTTAGCTGTTTTGCATATTCTCTGTGTAGGCATAAAGCTCTTTGGTCATCTGGTTGAGTGTCTAAATATAATGCTAATTCTATTACAGCAAAGTTTAATTCTCTTATTTCCATCATCATTCTCTCTCTTACTTCGTCTCTTTGGTTGTTACATTCACATCTTTCTTCTTCCATTATCCATTGCACCCCTTTCCTATGTTATTGGCTTCTTCTATATATCTTATTTCTTCCATTGACTGTCCAGGGCAATATGGACTTACAAGTTCAGGGAATATAGTCCCCATTTTTAGTCCTACGCTTGGCACAAAAGTTTTGTTCATTCTTTGCCAAGGCACATAGCTTTGCCCAAACATTGGATTTTCTGGAAATAAGCTTTCTTCTTCAAATCCACACATACAATTATCTGAATAATTTTCATATTGATTTGAAACATTCATACATTGTGTTTCATATGTTTCGTTTTGGCAATTATTATTCATCCAATTGCAGTTACAATTACAATTTCTATACATTAAAAACTCCTCCTTTTAAGTTGTATAGTATATTATATTTTTTGATTAGACAAATTGTGCATTTTTTGGTCAAATTCTGCGTTTTTTTGATTTTTTTGTCAATCGTATGTATATTTTTTCTAAAAATAACAATACTAATTTTAAACAGATTTTAAAAGGAGGGAAAATTTTGAAAGCAACAGGTGTAGTAAGAAGAATTGATGATTTAGGTAGAATTGTTATTCCAAAGGAAATTAGGAAAACATTAAGAATAAAAGAAGGCGACCCATTAGAAATATTTACAGACAAAAATGGTGAAGTTATATTAAAAAAATATTCTCCAATTGGAGAATTATCAGAATTTGCAATTAGTTATGCAGAAACATTGGCAAAAACAACAGGACACATAGCTTGCATAACAGACAAAGACTCAGTTATTGCAGTATCAGGAGCTCCTAAAAAAGAATTTTTTGGTCAAAATTTAAGTCAAGAACTTGAAGAAGTAATGGACAATAAAGAAATCTACAAAAGCTCTGAAAATAATGAAATAGCACTTCCAATAACTCAAAATGATAATAGAGATAGAAAATTTAACTCACAAGTAGTATATCCAATTGTTTCACAAGGTGACACAATTGGAAGCATTATACTATTATCAAAAGATGCAAATACAAAAATGGGCGATGTTGAATTAAAAGTAATTCAGTCAGCAGCAGGTTTCCTTGGAAGTCAAATGGATATCTAAAAATAAAATGAGGCAGTAAATACTACTACCTCATTTTTTGTTTTTAAGAAGCTTTTTCTTGTTTTTCCTCCGTCATTTCTACCTTTTCGGTATTTTTTGCTAAGCTTTTGGTTTCCTTTACAATATCCCTTTGAAAAGTAGCTGAATACAACACTTTACCATCCGGATACTCATTGTGGAACTCTTTTACCATATATGGATGGTCAGTTCCGACTGTAAGGCTAGCCTCTGTTTCTTTGTACCATTCCGGGTTATCGGTGGTATAAATAATACTTTCAGAAGCTACTTCACCCTCTGCAAGTTCATTTTCACTTGCAAACAGGTATACAGTTTGCAAACACTTGCCATCAGCCTCAAAAATTTGAGTTACCGCATCTCTAAGGCGATTTTCCTTAATAAGATTTTCTTTTAAATCCTTAAAATCTTTGCCCAAGGCAACAGTATTTGTTTCAATTTTGAAACACTCTACCGTAGGTCCTTTGGAATGCAAAATTTTAGGAACCATATCCTCTTGTGCATCAGCACAAACAGGAAGAGCTAAAGCCACCAAAGCCAAAACTAAAAAATTCCGCAAAAAATGTTTCATATATAAAAAACTCCTTTCATATGGCTTTCGCCTAATATGTTTTTATTATACCACGGAAAGGTAATTTTAGCAAATTTCAAATTAATAAATTGTCTTATTTTCTCTTTGATATTCTTCAAAAACGCTAATACATTCGTTTCTATCAATATGATGTAAATTAATTAAATCTTTGTTATTTCCTTTTAAGTATTCATATATAGCATCATCTCTAAATCCAATGTTTGCTGCATCTTTTTTTGTGCAAGCATAATATACTTCTTTTATATTTGCCCAAATAATGGCAGATAAGCACATTGGGCAAGGCTCACATGATGTGTATAATGTGCATCCTGATAAATCATATGTACCTAATTTTTTTGAAGCTTCTCTTATTGCAACCACCTCAGCATGAGCTGTTGGATCGTGGCTTATTATAACTTTATTGTTTCCTTTTGCAATAATATTTCCAGCTTTGTCCAAAATAATAGCTCCAAAAGGTCCACCTTCTCCATTTCTATGTCCATTTTCAGCCATTTCTTTTGCTAATTTCATATATTCATTCATTTTATTTCCTCCATTTAATTTTAAAAGAGGAACTTTTAAATTCCTCTTTCATTTTTGTTAAACTTTTTTCCAAAACCAGTCTAAGCTATTGCTAACAACTTTTGTATTTTTTACTTTTGCTTCCATATCGTCTACCCAAAGGTAAGCTAAGAAAGCAACCATAATTAATCCAAAGTCTACTGCAAGTGATGTGCTTAGAACATTTATAATGTCTTGTGTTGCTGTTGAAGATAGTACAACAAATTGAACTGCATGCATTATTATTAATCCTAAAAATACAATTAAAACTCCTAATGGAATTTTGCTGTTTTTAGTTTCTTTTCCTAAGTACACTAAAAGTAAAGTTGCAGCTAAGATTAGTATTACATTGATTGGGTCTGCTGAATTAAAAATCATTACTCTTTACCTCCTCTTCTTATTTTCTATATTCTAAAAAAGCTATTGTAGTCTTTCTTTTATAAGATCTGCAAGTTCATTTGCTTTTTTGTTAATATATTCTTCGTTTTTACCTTCTATCATAACTCTTACAAGTGGTTCTGTTCCAGAAGGTCTAATTAAAATTCTGCCTATTTCTTCTTCCTTTTCTAATTTTTCGATGGCATCTGTTATAACTTTATCTTTTTGATAATCTAATTTCTTTTCTTGTTGAACTTTAACATTTACTAAAACCTGTGGATATATTGTTATTAAACTTGCAGCTTCTGATGCTAGAACTCCTCTGTTTAATATGGCTTCCATAAGCATAAGTGATGTTAAAATCCCATCTCCTGTTGGATTGTAATCTAAGAATATTATATGCCCTGATTGCTCTCCACCTAAATTATAGTCATTTTTAAGCATTTCTTCAAGTACATATCTATCTCCAACTTTGGTTTGTTTGATATTCATACCTTGTTCTAAGCAATATTTATTTAATCCTAAATTACTCATAACTGTTGCTACTAATGTGTTATTTTTCAATTTGCCTTCTTTTTTTAGTTTATCGGAAATTATTGCAAGTATTCCATCTCCATCAATTGTATTTCCCTTTTCGTCTATTGCTAGACATCTGTCGCCATCTCCATCATAGGCAATTCCTAAGTCTAGTTTATTTTTTAATACAAATTCTTTTAAATTTTCCATATGCGTAGAACCACAGTTTTCGTTTATGTTTATTCCATTTGGTTCATTGTTAATTATTTTATAGTTAATTCCTAGTTTTGTAAATATTTTTTCAGCAACTTTATATGTAGCTCCATTGGCAGTATCTATTCCAACTGTAAATTTTCTTGTATTTTTTGCATTTAATCTATCCTTAAAAATATCTGCAAAAAAGTTGATATATTCTTCTTCCAATTCAGTATCAAAGTCATATACTCCAATTTCTTTGTGTTCTGCTATTAGTTCGTTAATTTTTTCAGAATCTAGTATAGCTTCTATTTCTTCTTCTAGTTCATCTGATATTTTTGTTCCTTTATTGCTAAAATACTTTATTCCGTTGAATTCAAAAGTGTTGTGTGAAGCTGAAATTACAACTCCTGCGTCTGCTCCTAACTTTCTTGTTAAATATGCAACTGCTGGTGTTGGCATAACTCCTAATATCTTAACATTTGCTCCATAACTTAGAAAACCAGCTGTCATTGCACTTTCTAATAAACAACCAGATAATCTTGTATCCCTTCCTATCAATATTGTAGGAGTATGTTTTGCATGTTTAGATAAAACGCATGCTCCTGCTTTTGCAACTTTTAACGCAAATTCTGGTGTTAATTCAGTATTAGCAATTCTTCTTATCCCATCTGTGCCAAAATATCTTCTCATTTCTGTTTCCTCTTTTCTTTTTTCCATATATTATTCAATTTGTATTACAAGTGTTATTATATAGGAAAGTTAAAAAAAAATCTAGTCTAATTTAAAATTAGTCTAGATTTTTTTGAATTTATTTTGTTTCAACTGGGTAAACGCTTACTTGTTTCTTGTCTTTACCCTTTCTCTCAAATTTAACAGTTCCATCTACTAATGCGTATAGTGTGTCATCACTACCTATTCCAACATTATTTCCTGGATGTGTTTGTGTTCCTCTTTGTCTAATTAATATATTTCCAGCTTTAACGAATTGTCCGTCAGCTCTTTTTAGACCAAGACGTTTAGACTCACTGTCTCTACCGTTCTTAACACTACCTTGCCCTTTTTTATGTGCCACTTTAAATTCACTCCCTTCGTACGTTGAATTTATTTATTGTTTAATTATGCTTCAACTTTTTCTTTGTTTGTTTCAGCTTTTGCTTCTGCTGTTTTTGTTGATTTTGTTGCAGCAGTCTTTATAGAAGTAATTTCTACTTTGGTATATGGTTGTCTATGACCTTGTTTTCTTCTATAATTCTTTTTAGGTTTCATTTTGTAGACAATTATTTTCTTACCTTTACCGTGAGAAACTACCTTACCTTCTACTTTTACACCTTTAACATAAGGAGCTCCAACTTTAACTTTTCCTTCGTCAGATACTAATATTACTTTATCAAAAGTAACTTTTTTACCTTCTTCAGTATCTAATTTTTCGAAGAAAACAACATCTCCCTCTGCTACTTTGTATTGCTTTCCACAAGCTTCAATTATTGCGTACATTATATGTACACCTCCCTTTTCGTATACTCGCTAACCTTAAACTCTTAGGTAGTTAAACTTAATTAACTTTTATACACCTTGACTTATGCGGCTTACAGTTGTTAATTTTACCATACTTTCCAATCCTTGTCAAGGTAGGGTGGTAAAGTTTTTTTGCCATAAACTTGCTATACAAATAAAAGGAGTAGATTATATTTATTCTACTCCTTCTGGGTATAAATATGTTGTAAATCCAATTTAAGTTTACATTCCGGTCTTTGGTAATTTTTTCACAACAATTTCTGGTTCAGGAACTGGCTCAGGTTCTGGCTCTGGAATTGGTTTAGGCTCAGGAAGTGGCGTTGGTTCCGGTTGTGGCTCGGGTTCAGGTATTGGTTCCGGCTCGGGCACTTTTTTATTTTCTATTATTTTTTCTGTTATACCCTCTTCTCTTAATTCAATTTCGATTAAATCTTTATTAATCTTGTAATTTTCTTGTGTTTTTGTCTCTCTTATATAGTATTTTTTATTATAACTTGGGAGGTAAGATATTGAACAAGTTTCACCATTCTCGTCTGTAACTAATTTTTCTATAACGTTATAATCAGAATCTAATAGTTCAAACTCAACGCCTTTTAAAGGAAGATGTGTTTCGCTATCAAGTTTAATTATTTTTAGTTTTCCTGTTTTCAGCTTATTAGTTACAGTTATTTCTTTTGTTTGATTTATTTCAAGGACGATTGGATATTCTTGGCTATTTATAAAATATTCTTCATTTGTGCTATTTTCTTTTAAAATATACTTACCTGGATATAGATTATCAAAGTAAGCTATTCCTTCTTCGTTTGTTGAAATTGTATAATTAAAGTGAGGATCTTCTGAATATAGAGTAAATTCTATATTCTTTAAAGGTTTGTCAGTATCTTCGTCTAACTTAACAACCTTTATTTGACAATTGTTTAATTTTTCTTTTATATTCATTTGTGCATTATAACCACCAAGTTTACTATATGTAATTGCGTGGTCTTGTAATCCTTCATTAGGAGCAACTCCATAAAAAACAGGATATGTTTCACATTCGGCATAAATATTTATTGTGTAATCTAAGTCTTTATTCATAACACTTTTAGGTATATTTACAAAATAATCTTCATTTCCGGAAAATATCTCTTTTTTATTTCCATGGCTATCACTAATAAATGTTCCTTCTGGTGCATTTGTTATGCTTTTTATTATGTAATTATCTATTGGAACATTACTTTTCACAGAAAATCTTTGAGCATAGTATTCGTCTGCTTTTTGTAATTCTCCAACTTTTTTTACTGTTAAACTTGCGGTTTGTGGTGTTTTGCTACCATTTCTGCCTTCTTGTACCATTTTATCTATTGCGTTTACTATTTTTTCTCCTCTTACGTCTATCCCTCTGTATAATTCTCTTACGTTTCTATTATATAGAATTGAGTAAATGGCCTGTTTGGTCGCCATAAAGGCATCCCATTCAGTTTCAACACCCAATTCTTCTATGCTTTTGTATGGGTAACCAGATATAATGGTTCGCCAAAGTACAGGGTCGGTAATTGTTTTATCTATTGATGCTATATATCCTCCTTCAACGGCCTCTGGGCCTGGTAGCTCTCTGTTTAAGCAATATGCTGGATATATTTTTTTATTGTTTTCATATCCAATATACAAACAGCGCAAGTTTATCCAGGTTCCATTCTGGTAAAATTGCAAATGTTTTTCTGAATCTTGCAATACTTTCAAATGAGCTTTGTCAATGTCAGTATCAGCCAGTACTATGCTTTGCAAGTTACAAAATAATACAATTGCAATCATAATCAATACAATTATAACTTTGCTAATCTTCATATGTTCCTTCTTTCTTATTTAGTTTTTAACTGTGATTTATTTGGCTGATGAGCCAGATATTTTTGTTAATACCAAGTTGTAATTGTTTTTTAGATTTTATATATATAAAACTACTTACATTATCTTACTACAAATAGTAGAAAATGTAAATAGTTTTTTTGAAATTTTATGTAACTTTTTATCGACAAATTTCGACAATCACTTTACTCCACCCAATCTCTTTTTAGTTTGCAATCCTTGTTTTCACCTAATCCAACGAATTCTCCGGTTTGGTCATATATTCTATATATTCCGTCTACTTCTTTTCTTGCTAACTTAACTCCATTTAGGAATTGGCTCATTTCTTGTTCTGTTAGTTTTATGCTTGCATTATTTTTGAATAATTCTTCTGCTGTTATTAGCTTGTCTTGTATTTTCTTGTTATCTTCTATATCATCCATTTCCAATGCTTCTTTTAATTTGAATATGCCTACTTGGGTTCTTTGTAGTTTTGCCATTGTTCCTATTGTTCCAAGCTTTTTGGCGATGTCTTCGCATAGACTTCTTATGTATGTTCCTTTTGAGCAGGCTACCTTTATTTCTATAAATTTTGTTTCATATTTCAAAAGTTCTATATTATATATTTCTATTTTTCTATCCTGTACATCAATAGTTTCGCCTTTTCTTGCATATTCATATAGTTTTTTGCCATTCACTTTTATAGCAGAATACATTGGTGGCTTTTGATACTGTATTCCTTCAAAACTTTTTAGCACAGTTTTAATCTGTTCTTCTGAAAGTGTTGGTATATCTGCTGTTTCTATTATATTTCCTTCTATGTCTGCTGTATCTGTTTTTACTCCTAGTTTTATTGTAGCAATATATTCTTTATCGTGATTTATTAAATATTTAGAAAGCCTTGTTCCGCTTCCTAGCAAAATTGGCAACACGCCGGTTGCCAATGGATCAAGTGTTCCTGTATGTCCCACTTTTTTTATATTAAGTGCTTTTCTTATTTTGCTTACAATAGTGTGAGAAGTATATCCAGATGGCTTATTTACAATAATTATTCCATCCATTTTATCACCTATTTTAAATACATTTTTGTTTGTGCAATCAATTTATCTCTTATTTGCTCTAATGTTCCGTTTGTAATTGTACATCCAGCAGCTTTAATATGACCGCCTCCGCCAAACATTAAGCATATATCAGAAACATTAACATATTCATTTGAACGAAGTGATACTTTGTATCCTCCTTTTTTAAGTTCTCTTAAAAATATAGATACTTCCACTCCTTCTACATCTCTGCCTATGTCTACAATTCCTTCATAATCTCCTGTTTCACTATTTACTTTTTCCTCATCTTCACAAGTAATATATGTAAATGCTATTTTTCCATCTTCGAAAAATTCTATTCTGTTTCTGGCAATTCTGTTTAGCTCAAAACTCGATCTTGTTACTGTTTGAAGTACATTTTTATATACATTAGAAACATTAACTCCTTTTTGCAATAGCCAAGCTGCAAATTCAAATGTTTCAGAAGTTACTCCTGAATATTTGAAACCTCCTGTATCTGTAATAATTCCTGTTAAAAGGCAAGTTCCAATGTCTTTTGTTATTTCTACATTCCAGTAAGGCAATACTTTTACAAGAATTTGTGCACATGCCGGTGCAACTGGATCTACATAGTTATAATCTGCAAACATTGTATTTACACCATGATGATCTATTTGAACTGTTACTTTTGCATCATCAAAATAATCTACAAATCCATTTAGTCTTTTAGTATCTGCACAGTCTACTGCAATTGCTAAGTCGTATTCTTTTCTTCCTTCTTTTTTTATTTCTGGTATACCTGGTAAGAACTCAAAACATCTTGAAAATTCTGGTACAATTACATCTACATCTTTTTCTAGTTGCTTTAATGCATTATACATTGCAAGAGCACATCCCATTGCATCCCCATCAGGATTTTCGTGAGTTAATATAACTATGCTGTTTGCTTTATCTATTTGAACTTTTATATCGTCTAATGTCATTATTCTTCGTCTCCTTCTTTTGGACTTACATCTTTCATTATATCTTTTAGTATATTATCAATTTTTGCTCCATATTCTATTGTTTCGTCAAATTCAAATATAAGTTCTGGTGTTGTTCTTAAATTAACCTTATGAGCTATTTCTGACCTTATAAATCCAGAAGATTTTTTAAGAGCTGCAAGGGTGTTTTTCTTATTTGAGTTTATCATACTAACAAAAACCCTTGCTCTACTTAGGTCTGGTGATACTTTTACTTTTGTAACACTAACCATTCCTGTTATATTTGAATTATTCATTTTATAGTTAATTATATTACTGATTTCTCTTTTTAATTCTTCTTCAATTCTTGATAATCTATTATTGCTTTTTTCCATAGACTTCTCCTTTTGCTTATTTGATTTCTTCCATAATATGTGCTTCTATTATGTCTCCTTCTTTTAAGTCATTGTAACCTTCTAATTGAAGTCCACATTCATATCCAGAAGCAACTTCTTTTGCATCATCTTTAAATCTCTTTAATGATGCTATTTTTCCTTCAAATATTACAACATTATCTCTTATTACTCTCGCTATTGCATTTCTTGGGATTTTACCATTTGTTACATAGCATCCAGCAATTGTTCCCACATTTGAAACTTTAAATGTTTGTCTAACTTCGGCATTACCTGTTATAACTTCTTTGTATACAGGGTCTAGCATTCCCTTCATAGCTAATTGAACATCATCAATTGCGCTATAAATTACAGAATATGTTTTAATTTCTACTTCTTCTTTTTCCGCAACATCTCTTGCTGTTGAGTCTGGTCTTACATTAAATGCTATTATTATTGCATTTGAAACCTTTGCAAGTGTTACATCAGATTCTGTAACAGCTCCAACATTTGCATGAATTACTTGAACTCTTACTTCGTCATTAGATAATTTTTCTAATGATTGTTTTAATGCTTCAACAGAACCTTGAACATCTGCTTTTACAATTAAATTCAATTGTTTCAAGTTTTCTTTTTCAATTTTGCTAAATAAATCGTCTAATGTAACTCTTGAAGATGCATTTAGTTCTTTTTCTCTTTGTTGACGTTTTCTTCTTTCAATCAAATGTTTAGCCATTTTTTCGTCTTTTACCTCATAGAAAGTTTCTCCAACTGATGGAACTTCTGGTAAACCTGTTATTTCAACTGGTGTAGATGGTCCTGCTGATTTTACTTTTTGTCCTTTGTCATTTGTCATTGCTCTTATTCTTCCTATAACAGAACCTACAACGATTGTATCTCCAACATCCAATTTTCCTCTTTGTACAAGCATTGTTGCCATTACACCTTTTGCTTTATCAAGTTTAGCTTCTATAATTGTACCTTTTGCTTGTTTGTTTGGATTTACTTTTAAATCTTGCATATCTGCTACTAATAATACCATTTCAAGCAATGTATCTATGTTTTGACGTTTTTTTGCTGAAATTGGCACAAATACTGTGTCTCCGCCCCATTCTTCTGGAACTAATCCATATTCAGTTAATTCTTGTTTTATTTTTTCAACATTTGCACCTTCTAGATCTATTTTATTAACTGCAACAATTATAGGTATTCCAGCTGCTTTTGCATGGTTTATTGCTTCTACTGTTTGAGGCATAACTCCATCATTTGCAGCAACTACTAATATTGCAATATCAGTTATTTGCGCACCTCTTGCACGCATACTTGTGAATGCTTCGTGCCCTGGTGTATCCAAGAATGTAATTTCTCTGCCATTTGCATTTACTTTGTATGCACCAATATGTTGTGTAATTCCTCCTGCTTCTCCTTCTATTACATTTGTTGATCTAATAGCATCTAATAGTGATGTTTTACCATGGTCTACGTGGCCCATTACAACTATAACTGGTGGTCTTGAAATTAGTTCATCTGCCTTATCTTCACTTTCGTCAAATAATATATCTTCTTCTTTTACCACTTCTTTTTTCTTTGCAGTTACACCAAATTCTCCTGCTACTAGGAATGCAGTATCAAAGTCTAATTCATTGTTTATTGTTGCCATTATTCCATAGCCTAATAGCTTTTTAATAACTTCTGAACTTGTCTTTTTTAGCTCAGTTGCTAAATCTTTTACAGATACAGTTTCTGGTATTGTTATTTCTGTAAGTTTGAAGATTTTTTGTTTGTTTCTTTCTCCCTCTTCACTCATTTTTTGATTTTTCTTTTTATTTTTTCTTACTCTATTTGTGCTTAAATCGTAGTAATCGTACATACTTCCTTCATTAAACATATGAGATAATTTATTTTCTTTTGTAAGGTTTTTAAGTTTGTCTTTGTTAATATTGGCTTTGTCATTCTTTTTATTTTTTTGAGGTTTTTTAGTTCTATCTTCCGCTCTATTTATTTTTTGTTTGTCTATTGCTTTGTTAGCATATTCTCTAACACTTTCTTTTTCAGGAACATCTACACTCATTATATTTTTAATGTTTTTCTCTATTCCTTTTTCGTCAAGAGGTCTTCTTTGATTATTGTAGTTGTTATTTCCATTATTATTACGGTTATTTCTAAAATTTCTATTATTATTGTTACCAAAGTTATTAGTATTATCTCTTCTTCCTTGACCATTTCTATCATTTTGGAATCTGCCATTATTATTTCTATTTTGTGAATAATTATTTCTACGTTCATTATTATTAGAATTATTGTAGTTATTATTTTTTCTATTATTGTTATTGTCAAAATTTCTGTTATTTTCTCTCATATTCTCTACTTTTTTTACCGTTTCCTTAACTTCTGCCTTTTCTTCTTTTCTTACAATTTCTTGTGGCTTAGCTGGTTCTGGTTTTACTTGCTCCTCTTTTTTTATTACTTCTTTTTGTTCTACTTCTTCTTTGGCTTTTGGCTTTTCTTCTTTCTTTTTAGAAATTCCAAATAATTCATTTACTGTCATAGGTCTTGTTTGTTTGTTTCTATAAACGATATTGTAATCTTTGTTTCTTGTTTGTTCACTAAATCCAGAATTTTTGTTATTTTTGCTTTTTTCATTTTCGGGATTTTTATTTTCTTCGCTAATAATAACTTCTCTTCTTATAATAACATGTTCTTCTTGACTTTTTTTGTCTTTTTTAGCATCTTTTGGTTTCTTTTCTACAACCTCTTTTTTATTTTCTTTTACTGTTTTAGCTTCTACTGTTTCTTTTTTAGCTTTAAAATTATTTCTTATTTTACTAGCAGTTTCTTCGTCAACTGAACTTAAATGACTTTTAACCTCTATTCCAATATTTCTTGCTTTTTCCAATACTTCTTTACTATTAACTCCTAGTTCTTTTGCTATTTCGTGAATTTTTATATTACCCAATAGCTTCACCCCCACAAATTATTTTATATATCCCATTTGATAAATTTTTATCTTTTATTGCAATTACTACTTTATTATCTTTTCCCATAGCCTTGCTAATATTATCCTTTGTTCCATATATGGCAAACTTTATATTATTTTTATTGCAAAGAAATTCAAAATTTTCTTTTGTTCTGTCAGCTGAATCTTCTGCTACAATAACTAATTTTGCTTTTCTTCGTTTTATACATTCTTCTACTGCATCAGCTCCAAACTCTACTTTTCTAGCCTTTGCAGATAATCCAATTAAGCCTAATACTTTATCCTTCAATAATTACACCTCTTAATTTATTATATACTTCTTCACCAATTTTGCCTTTCAAGGCTCTTTCTAATTTCTTAGACTTAATTACTTTATTTAAGCAATCTTCGCTTTTACAAATATATGTACCCCTACCTTCTAGTTTACTATTTTTGTCTACAACTATTCCTAATTCTTTATTATTTACAATTCTAATTAAGTCTTTTTTATCTTTTTTTGTATAACAGCCCATACAGGTTCTTTGAGGTAATTGTTTCATTTATACCACCCTTTTTTGTTGTTTACTATTCTTCTACTTCCTCATTTTCAGAACTTTCTTCTTGCTCTTCATTCATTTTTTCTAGCATTTCTCTAAATTGTGTTTCACTCTTTATATCTATTTTCCAACCTGTTAATCTAGCTGCAAGTCTTGCATTTTGACCAGCTTTACCAATAGCTAACGATAATTGATCATCTGGAACTATTACTTGTGCTTCTTTTTCTTCTTTTATATCTACTGCTAGAACCTTTGCAGGTAATAATGCAGCTGATATGTATATAGCTGGGTCTTCATTCCATTCTATAACATCAATTTTTTCTCCATTTAATTCTGTTATTATATTTTGAATTCTAAGACCTTTTTGTCCAACACAAGAACCTACAGGGTCAATGTTTTCGTTTGGAGAATATACAGCAACTTTGCTTCTATTTCCAGCATCTCTTGAAACACTTTTTATTTCTATAACACCTTCGTAAATTTCTGGTATTTCAAATTCGAATAATTTTCTAACAAAATCTGGATGGCTTCTAGATATTATAACTTGTGGATTTCCTTTTATTCCTCTTGTTACATCTATTACATATGCTCTTATCTTGTCATTTACTCTGTATTTTTCTGTTGGAACTTGTTCTTTTAAGGGCATAATTCCTTCAAGTTTACCTAAATCAACAACTACAACATTTCCATCTGCTTTTTGGATAATTCCTGATAAAATTTCGCCTTTTCTGTTATTAAATTCTGAAAATACCATATCTCTTTCAGCTTCTCTTAATTTTTGTATAATTACTTGTTTACCAGTTTGAGCAGCAATTCTACCAAAATCCTTTGGTATTATTTCTACATCAACAATTCCACCTAATTCTACACTTCTACTTATTTTTCTTGCATCTTCTAGTGAAATTTGAGTTTTATCATCTTCTACAACTTCACTTATTGTTTTTACAGCATATACACCTATTTGACCAGTTACGTCGTTTATAACAACCTTTACATTATCTGCTGAATCGTAATTTCTCTTATAAGCTGTAACTAGTGCTGTTTCAAGTGAAGATAATAAATAATCTTTTGAAATACCTTTCTCCTTTTCTAATTCTTCCATTGCTTTTAGCAATTCTTTGCATTCAGATGCTTTCATTTTTTAATTCCTCCCTTACCATTTATATATAGTTTTAATTATTGCAATATTCTTTCTATCTATGTTCATATTTTCATTTTCTACATCAAGAGTGATTTCATTTTCTGTAAACCCCTTTAAAATTCCATCATAAACTTTTTTGCCTTCAAAATTTTTAAACAATTTTACTTCTACGTCTTTTCCAATATTATCGTTTAAATGCTTATCACTTCTTAAAACTCTTTCAACCCCTGCTGATGATACTTCTAGAAAATATTGTTCTTTTATCGGGTCCTCTTTATCTAAAATATCAGAAATAGCATTACTTACAGTTTCACAGTCGTCTAAGCTAATTCCAGTATTTTTGTCAATAAATACTTTTAGATAATAATCTTTTACTTCTTTAACAAAATAAATGTCATATAATTCATAGCCTAAATTTTCTATTTCTGGTTTTAATAGAAGTGTAATTTTTTCTTCTACCTTTGTCAATATAATACCCCTTCCCTACACATTATTTAAGAGCAGGTTATGTACCTGCTCTTCTAGTATTTTTTAATTGCATAATAATTATACACTACAAATACAGTAAAAGCAAGCTTTTTTTGAATTTTTGTGGATAAAATTGGTAAGGAAAAATATTTTTTTATAAAATATCCTTAAAAAGTCATTTTACTACTTGTTTTTAGGTAAAATTTGAGTTATAATATAAGTATCTTAATATTTAAGGAGGGTCATTTTTATTATGGCTAAAAAACAAAATGCTAACCCTGTAAAAGCTACCTCTACGGCTATGCCGAAATTTGTTACCAAAGGTAATCGGGTAATTCCTGTTTATCCTGGTTTCGAGGTTATTCCTGGATCGCAATCGGAAGGTTCTCTTCTCATGATTAAAGACCCGAGGACTGGTAGCACCTATCGCTACATCGAACGCAAGCATGCTCTTGAAGTGGTCAACAAAGCCTTGGCTCTGTTGGAGCACAGCAAAAAAGCTAGCCAAGAGGAGCTAGCAAGCGCCATTACCTCTACTGAAAAGCTGAAGCAGGACATCTTGGCTGCACGTGCAGTCTACCAAAAAATATGCCACAACACCGGCATTTCTGGTACTACTTTCCGTTTCGTCTTCTAGCTTTTAAGAAAAACAAGACCCAAAAAAAGGAGCCAGCATGGCTCCTTTTTTATTTCATTCAGAAAGAATTGAATTGATTCTCTCTCTCAACTCTTTACGAATTGTTGGAATTTCTTCCATTTTAGCATTTCTGGCTTTTTTTATAAGTTTATTAAAACTTGTAGCTTCATCTGACCAATGCAATAATGCAAGTTGTTTTACAGCTTCAACAAACTCGTCATCATCCATTTGCATTAATTCCCGACGCTTTTTAATAAGCCATTTCCTCTCGTCATTCTCGTTGGCACACATTTGTGCAGCCTCCTTTCATAAAATCAGAAAAATTTCCATAAAATCGCTGTAATTAGATATATCATACCATACATTTCCTATTAAGTCCAATTTTTATAAAAAATACTTATTGCAAATAAAAAACAATTGTAGTATACTAATAAAAGTTCATGCTATTATAGCTCAGTTGGTAGAGCAACAGATTCGTAACCTGTAGGTCGGCGGTTCGATTCCGCCTAATAGCTCCATTTTTTTATCTGTTAGTATATAATGAGGTGCCTTATGAAAGATAAATACAATATGACATTAGAACAAAATATTTTTTTAGCAAAAAGAAATTTAGTTGATAATGTTTACTCTAATGCGAGAATGGAGGGATTAAATGTAACTTTTCCTCAAACCAAAGTCATATTAGAAGGTATAAATGTTCCAAATTTAAAACTTGACGAAATACAATGCATATTAAATTTGCGTGATGCTTGGAATTTTGTTATTTCCAATATTGAAGCTGAATTTAATCTAGATTTTATTTGCAAAGTAAATGAATATGTTTCTAGATATGGAAAAAATAAAATATTTCATTTATGAAAATTGTATTGATGGAATTGTAATCCAGTAATAAAAGAGCTATGTTTCCATAGCCCTTTTATTACTGGTTATTTGGCAGGTGTACCAATTCCTGCATCTCTTTTGACCACTAGGGTGTGTGGATGGCACAATTGTCCACTTCAAATAACTCTCTATATTGTATTTATATTATACCTCTTTTATTCATTTTTGTCTAGTTTTTTATTTTTTATTTTTCCAAATAACTTTTCCTCGATTTTTTATAGTTTGGTTCCATGTTCTTTTATTCAACTTCATCATTGTAATAATTGAATTTTTATTATGTTCTTTGTCTTGTCCTAATGCTAATTTTATTACAACCCTGCCATTTTTGTCAATATCTTCTATTTGTTTTAAGTAAATCATAGTGTAGGTTAGTCAATCATTTGTCACAAATTATTTAAAATAAATACTTTGAGCACCTATATTGCAAATAACGATTCTTCTTGACTTTTATATTTTTTCATGAATTCCCTGGGACTCAACCATCCTAGTGGTCTCATAGGGAAATTATTATATTCTTTTCTCCATTCTTTTCCTTGATTTCTTAAATCTTCTAAACCATAAAATACTCTTTTATAGTAAAATCTTTCTTGATCTTTTCTATGACTTCTTTCTACTCTTCCATTTTGTTTTGGTGTATGTGGCTTTATTACTTTATATTCTAATCCTAATTCTTCTAATGTGTTTTCAAACATTGTTTTTTTATCTTTCAAAAATGCTTGCCAACTTAATCTATTTGTAAATTCAAATCCATTATCTGTTTGTATTGTCTTTATTTTAAACGGAAAATATTTTACTAATCTTCTTGCGAATTCACTTGAAGCATATGTATCATGTGCATTTGTAAACCATGTATATCTTAATCTTGAATATTCATCTATTGCTGTATATTGATAAAATTTTTCTCCTCTTTCCTGTAATTCTTTGCTCATACATTTCTTTGGAACATACTTAACATCTATTTGAACCTTATCCCCTGGATATTCTCCTGATACCCATTCATTCGGTTCACTTTCTTTATTTTTGCTTGGTGTTTTTTTGTATATTCCTAATCTTTGCATTGCATGATACAATCCTTGTATTGTTCTTGTATATCCTGCTTGACGTAATTTTATCCATAATACTACTAATCCCGTACCTTTATTGTTTCTTTTATAATTTTTTATTAATTTTATTTCTTCCTCTGTATGTTGATTTGGATGTGAATGTGGACGTCTTGATTTATCTTTTAATCTTTCTAATGTTCCATCATATCTATTTCTCCATCTATATATTGTTCTTTTACATTCTCCAAATTTATATGCTGCTTTTGCCACTCCATATTTTCTTGAAAATTTTACTATTGACTCTTTATATTTTAATCTATCTGTGATATTATTACCCATAAGAGAGCACCTCCGATATGTTTATTTTTGGTCATTTAAACAATATCATTTTTGTGCTCTCTTTTCAATATTTTATTTTCAATGTATTTGTGACATATCTATTTTAAACCTATATTAATTTTAAACATTTTTATGAATTTGTAGGAATTATTAAAAGAAAATGATATAATTGATTTAGATAAATATTTAAGGATGTGAATTAAATGTTGTTATTTAATAAGTTTACTGAAACAATTTTTTACAAAAATAATAGTGAATTAGAAAACCAAATTTCCGCATTAAAGAAAGTTATTGAAAAATATCCTAATAATCAAAGATTGAAAAAACAATTAACTTTATGTGAATTAGGTTTAAGAGGTGAACATGAAATTGAATTTGAACTAAAAAATGCTAATTTAGGAATGTATGTTCTTCATGATGTTAATTTAGAATTTGAAGATTTAAAAGCACAAATTGATTATGTTGTGATAACATCAGCAAAAGTATATTTTATAGAATGTAAAAATTTAACTGGCAATATTACAGTAAATAATAATGGTGAATTTAGTAGAGAATGGAATTTTAATGGTCATAAAATAAAAGAAGGAATATACTCTCCTTTAAGACAAGCAGAAAGACATATTGAAGTTTATAAAAAAATTTGGAGTTCAAGAAATAAAGGACTACTAAATAAAATAAGATATAATAATATGGATAATTGGTATGTTCCACTAGTTGTTATGGCTAACTCAAAAAATATTTTAAACATAAAATATGCTCCAAAGGAATTAAAAAATAAGATAATTAGATCAGATAATCTTATTAAATATTTACAAAGTGATATTGCAAGAACAAATAAAGATTATTTGTGGAGTAAAAAAGATATGGAAGAATATGCAAATACATTAATGAATAATTACAATAAAATAATTGATAAAAATTATGAAGAACAATATTTAAAATATGCGGAAGAATATTTATATTTTAATAACAAAAATGAAAGTAATGAAATAGATTTAAAAAATAAACTTATAGAGTTTAGAAAAAATCGTTCATCTGAAATGAAAATTCCTGCTTATTATGTATTTACTAATGAAGAATTAGAACGATTAATAACTTTAAAGCCATCTACTCTTGATGAACTAAAAAACTCTAAAATTCTATCACCAATAAAAATTAAAACACATGGTGATGAAATAATTAAATTATTAAACTATTCCACAAAATAGTAAGTCGTAATAGAAAAATAAAAGTTGTGTAAGTTTAATAGGATTAAGAAAAATCATTCTTAATCCTATTATTTTTAGGCTTTATTTTATATTCTGCCTTCATACATAATTCTAAATTGAGATAAGCATAAATCCCATTTATCAACCATTCTTAACCATTTTTTCTCTGCTTTTAATGTTGATAGATATAACACTTTTAATAAAGACATGTCTGTTGGAAATACATTTCTGTTTCGATTTATTCGTTTATAAGTACTGTTTAAGCTCTCTATCGCATTTGTTGTATACATTATTTTTATTAAATAAGACTGATATTTAATACCAGCCTTACAATAATTATTTAGTTTTAGTCTTTATATTTATTTCCCTTTATCCATTATTTCTGCTTTTAGATATTTCTTAATTAGTCCTATGATATTGGGGTCTTTTATGTTAAATTCTACGAATCGGAGCTGAATTGCCTTTTAACCCTACTTTCTCGCTGTTTACGCTTTACTCATAACATTACTGTTAATTTTTTATCAATTAATTTTAGCTTATATTCAGAAATCATAGTTTTAGACATATTTTCCCTAAATATTCTGCTTTAAATTCTCCTAATTTTAATTCAAATGCTACCAAACAAGATAATTCTCTGTTATAGAACGATAGTCTCTTTTTTATAATACTTGTTGTTCCTGAGTTGTTTCTTTTTCATCAAAATATTCAACTTTACCATCATCAACACAATATAATGCTAATTTTGATTTTTTTTGTTTGTGCCCACTACCTGCATCTATCCTCACAAATCCCTTATTATCATCTATTAAAATTTCTCCAAATTCAGGAGTATGTCCACATACTGTTGTAAAACCATATGCTTTCGCTTGTTCATACATGCTTTTGTCTCTTTCTTCCAACATAAATTTATATTGCTCTCTTGTTAATTCTTTAAACTTATATCCTTTTTTAGATTGTTTCATTTGACTAATCATTTGTGGTTCTTTTGGTGGCATAGCATGTACAAATAAATAATCTTTTCCATTAATATTTTTAGGTAATGCAACATATGAATCACATAAAAATGAGTATATAGCCTGTTGTTCTTTTGCCCCATTGACACGTCCACCTTGTAGAAAATCAAAGATAGTTGTATTTCCTTTGTTTGAATTTAGCCAAATTCCCATAATATCTAATTCCCATTCAGTTAACCCTTTTTCATTAATTAATCTTTGATAATCAACGTCATACAAATCAAGTTTTTTCTTCCATTCTTCTTGACTTTTTTTAGACTTAGGGTCACTATGCAAACTATAATATCCATATTGTGCTCTAGCAGCTCTTCTATTCATAATAGCGATTAAATCTTCCTTGTGCAACCCTCTTCTTATCATAGTCGCAACAGTTTCCAAAAATTGCATTTCATGATTTCCTAACATAAAAGTGATTTCTGGATTATTTTGTTTGTTTTGTTTCCTTTGCATAATATCTTGAATTATTTGAATTCCACCAGTTCCTCTATCGATAACGTCTCCTAAAATAATTAGATGGTCATACGTTGTCATTTTTTTAATAATGTCAATATATGAACCATACATTCCATGAATATCTGCAATTACATATGTTTTTCCTTTAACAGGTTTTTTATACAAACTTTGATTATTCTGAATTTGATTTTCTTTTGCTTCAACTTGTAATTTTAAACCAAATAACCCCTCTTCAAAGTTCTCTTGTCCATTTTTTCCATTTAATTGTCTCTCATAACGTGAAAACTTATATCCATTTGTTGATAATTTTCCTAAATAAATATAATCATCTCGCCTTTCTTTTTGCATTAATCCATTTGGACCAAGCAATCTTTTTACAAAAAATTCAGCTATTACATTCTGACCATACTGTTGTTGCACTTTTTTTAAATCTTGACTTTGAAAATCTGGGAAAGTACCTTTTTCGCAAAAAGTTTTTATGATTCTTGTAGTTCCATTTTTCATATGAAATGTTATATTATACATATCGTAGTTATCTAATTTTATAGGTGATTTAGATATTTGTATGTTGTTTTTTATTATTTCATCTTCTTTTATATATGGCATTAATATTATTTCTCCTTTTTTTGATATACTTAAACTAATGATATTATACTATAATTTACATCAAAAGTCAAAAAAAGATTTACAAATAGCCGTTTTGCTATGATTCATTTATGATAATGTCTTAATAAATCATTTAGAAAGGAAAAATTCAAAATGAAAATTCCCGTGATTTATCAAAAAAGGATTTTTGCGAAATAAAGAGCTATGTTTCCATGGCTCTTTTATTTAATTTTTTCAACTTTTTTCGTGTTTTTTATTTACAAATTGCTTATACTAAGATAAAATTAGCTTATATAATTATTTTTTGTAGAAATGGGTGGAATTATGTTTAAATTTATTTCTCATTCAGAAGATGAAACTATTGATTTTGCTTGCAAAATTGCTAGTAAACTAAAAAATGGCGATTTAATTATTTTGTCTGGAAATTTAGGTTCTGGCAAAACAAGATTTACACAAGGTGTTCTTAAAAATTTTGGATTAGCTAACGATATTTCTAGCCCTACATTTACTATTGTTAATGAACATCACTCTGGCAATACTAATATTTACCACTTTGATGTATATAGATTACAAGATGTTGATGAATTTTATGCTATTGGCGGGGAAGAATATTTAAATAATGGTATTTGTATTATTGAATGGGGCGAAATTATAGAAGAAATATTGCCAACTGATTATATAAAAGTTAGTTTTGAAAGAGATCCTGAATGTGAAAATAATCGTATATTAAATATTGAAGTTTTTGGAGATAGATTATTACCTATTATTAAGGAGGTTGTAAATCTTGAAAATTCTTAGTATTACAACCTCTAGTAGCATATGTTCAGTATGTCTTTTAGATAATGATAATATTATAAGAGAATTAAGCCTAGATAATGCAAAAACTCATTCAGAAAATTTAATGCCTATTATTGACCAATTGTTAAAAGAAACAAACACATTTCTTGGTGACATTGATTATATTGCATGTGATATTGGTCCACGGTTCTTTTACTGGAATTAGAATTGGTCTTGCCTCTGTTAAAGCATTAGCAGAAGTTAAAAATTTAAAAATCATTCCAGTAACATCATTAGAGGCTTTAAGCTACAATGCTATTCCTAATAATTATACTTGTAGTTTAATTGATGCTAGAAATGATAATGTATATGCAGGCTTATTTGATTATAAGCACAAATTAGTAAAAGATTTTATGGCAGATAATATAGAAAATGTTCTATCATCCCTACCTTCTGATAATATTACATTTGTAGGAAATGGAGCAATTCTTCATTCTGATAAAATAAAAGCAAAGTTTGGAACACTTGCAGTATTTACAGATAAGAATTTAATATCCTCTGCCAATTTAGGCAAATGCGCTTATTTTAAAGCTACAAATGGTGAATTTAAATCACCTGACGAACTTGTTCCTTTATATTTAAGGAAATCACAAGCTGAAAGGGCTCTTGAAAATGGATAATCTAGAAATTAGAAAAATGTCATTAAACGATTTAGAAGAAATAGCCCCTATTCTTGAAACTGATTTTGACGATTTTTGGAATTACAATATTATTAAATCTGAACTTCTAAATGAAAATTCAACATTATTTATTGCAAAAAGCAATTCTTCTATTGTAGCATTTGCAGGCATTTGGAAAGTTGTTGATATTATGCATCTTAACGATATTGTTGTTTCAAAACAATTTAGAAGTCAAGGAATAGGTAAAATTTTGCTAAATCATATAATAAATTATACAAAAGAACAAAATATAAATGAATTAACACTGGAAGTCAGGCAAGATAATTTGCCTGCTATAAATTTGTACAAACATTTCAATTTTAAAATAATTGGAGAAAGAAAAAACTATTATGGGGCAAATAATAATGCTATTATTATGACTCTTTACATAGATAAAATAAATTAAGGAGGAATTTTCAAAGTGAAAAAAACTAATGAACTTGATTACACTCTTTTAAAAGAAGTTTGTAATCCAAATATGTTTAAATTTAAAACAACAGAAGAATTAACAGGTACACATGAAGTAGTATATGGTCAAGAAAGAGGTATAAAGGCACTACAATTTGGTGTTCAAGTTGATGCAAAAGGATACAATCTTTTTGTTGAAGGCCCATCAGGTGTTGGTAAGACTATATATACAAGAAATTATCTTAGAAAAATCTCTAAAAAGAAAAAAATACCAAATGACTGGTGTTATATTTATAATTTCGATAATCCAAATGAACCAATAGCGGTATCATTTCCTGCTGGTCAAGGTAAAAAATTCCAAAAAGATATGGCTGATTTTGTAAAGGATATTAAATTAGACATAAAAAGAACTTTTGATAATGAAGATTTTGAAAAAGAGAAAAAATTAATAAAACAAGAATATGAAGAAAAAAGAGCTTCTCTTTTAGAAAAATTAAATGAAAAAACTCTTCAACACGGTTTTCAAGTAAAATCCGCTCAAAATGGAATTTATATGATGCCTGTTCTTAATGGTAAAACTCTTCAAGAAGAAGAATTTGATAAATTAGACGAATCTATAAAAAAACAATTTGAAGAAAAATCAAATGTAGTTCAAGAGCTAATTTTTGCTACAATAAGTGAAATTAAGATGATTGAAAAAGAATCAGACAGAAAAATTGAAGAATGGCAATCCAATGTTTCACTTCTTACTATAAATGTACACATAAATGCAATAAAAGCTAATTATAAGAGAAACAAAAAAGTCGCTAAGTATTTAGACAATGTAAAAAAAGATATCCTAGCACATATTTCTTGCTTTGTTGGAGATGGCAAACCTGACCAAAAGCAACCACAAACTCCTCAAATGATGCAAAAACCTGAACAATACAAACCTTGGCTTAATTATAGAGTAAATTTATTTGTTGATAATAGCAATTTAGAAGGCGCACCTGTAATTATGGACTCAAATTACACATATCAAAATATCTTTGGTAGATTGGAATACGAAAATCAATATGGTGTATTAAAAACAGATTACACAATGTTAAAACCTGGTTTATTACATCAAGCAAATGGTGGTTATATAATATTCCAAGCAAAAGATTTAATTTCAAATCCTGCTTGTTATGAAAGTTTGAAAAAAGCACTTAATGTAAAACAATTAAACATTGAAAATACTGTTGACCAACGTACTTCTATGGTATTAGTTTCATTAAAACCAGAATCTATTCCATTAGATGTAAAAGTAATTTTAATAGGAGATGCTAATATCTACTATTCCCTACTTTCTCTTGACGAAGATTTTAGAAAATTGTTCAAAATCAAAGTAGAATTTGAAGAAGATGCACCTAAAACAGACGAAAATATTATGATGCTTGCAGAATTTATAAGTGGCTACTGCAAACGTGAAGAAATCTTGGAATTAGATAATGAAGCAATGGCAAAAATTGTTGAATTTTCTTCAAGCCTAGCTGACGATAAAAATAAAATTTCTACAAAATTTAATGAAATGAGCCAAATAGTTGCAGAAGCCTCTACTTGGGCAAAACTTGCAAAAAAGAAAATTGTAACAAAAGAATTCATACAAAAGGCATTAGACGAACGTATTGAAAGAATCAAAAAATATGATTCTAAATATTCAGAAATGATAAAGGAAAATACTCTACTTATATCAACAGATGGCTGTGAAGTCGGACAAATAAATGGACTAACCGTTATGACAATTGGAGATTACTCTTTTGGAAAACCTTCAAAAATAACAGTTAACACCTATCTTGGAAAATCTGGACTTATAGATATTCAACGTGAAATATCACAATCTGGTTCTTCTCATTCAAAAGGTGTTCTCATATTAGAAGGATATATAGGTCAAACATTTGCACAAGAATTTCCACTTTCTTTAAATGCCAGCATCTGTTTTGAGCAATTATATGGTGGAGTTGACGGAGATAGTGCTTCTAGCACAGAGCTATATGCCCTACTTTCTAGCTTATCAGGAATTCCAATAAGCCAATCAATTGCAGTAACAGGTTCTGTAAACCAAAAAGGAGAAATTCAACCAATTGGTGGAATCAACGAGAAAATTCAAGGTTTCTACCAAATCTGCAAAATGCGTGGATTTAACAAAAAACAAGGTGTAATAATGCCAATCCAAAATGTAAGAAACCTACACTTATCTGACGAAGTAATAGAAGATGTAAAAAACGGTAACTTCCACATCTATGCAATAAGCACAATAGACGAAGGAATCGAAATTCTAACAGGAGTACCAGCCGGAAAGAAAAACAAAGAAGGCAAATTTCCAGCCGGCAGTATCAACTACCTAGTCCACGAAAAACTAAAAAATTACGCTGAAATTAGTAAAAAAATGGAAAGATAGCAAAAATAATAGAAAAGCCCAAATGGCTTTTCTATTATTTTTTGTTTATTTCTTCTATCAGTATTTTCTCTATTTTATCTACATTAGGAAATATCAAATTAATTCCGTTTTTCTTTCAATTTGAAAATCTTGTTAACTTTTTCTAAAATTATATTTCTTGTTTCTGTTGGCACTTGTAAAGCTCTTCCTTGAACAGTATCAATATGGTCTATATATACACTTGTTATCGGAAACATATTTTGTATTAGAAAAACGTGATTCTTGCCTCTATAATTTCCTATAACAATAGTATCACATTTTTTATATTTTTTAATTTTATTATCTATTATTGTTTTATATTTTTCGACTTTACTACTCATTGGAATAAACCATAAAAAATTACTATCCTTCATTTTTACACAAAAATAATTTGGTCTAGTAGCATTTCCTTCATGATTTTTCATCAATTTATTATCATTAACTAATTCAAAATAGCTGTTTTTTATATGATAAACATAGCCTTCTTTTATTTCCATATTTTTTCTCCTTATTATGTATAAAACAAGTCCTTTATTCCTCGCAAGAACAAAGGACTTAAATATTTACAAAATGGTATGATTTATTACTCGCACCAACCACAAGCGAGAACATTTAACGAAATGGTATGATTTATTACTCGCGCCAACCACAAGCGAGAACATTTACTTTCTATAATTATTATACACTCTACTTTTGCATTTTGTCAATCATTTTTTAGATTTTTTGTATAATGATTATATTTATATTTTATGCTATTTTATTTTCCCTATTCTCTAAAAAATTCTTCAAATTCCTCAGCTGAAATTATTTCTTTTTCGATTAGTCTTTGTGCTACTTGGTGTAGTTTGTCCATGTTGTTTAGTAGTATTGTTTGAGCTCTTTCGTAGGCTGTGTCTATCATTGCTCTTATTTCTGTTCCGACGGCATCTCCTATGTGCTCGCCAAAGATTTGTAGTTCATATGGTTCGTCTGTTTTTAGTGATATTGGGCCTAAATTATCGCTCATTCCATATATTGTTATCATGTCTTTTGCAATTTTTGTTGCTACTTCTAGGTCATTGCTTGCACCTGTTGAAATATCATCTAGGGCTACTTTTTCTGCTGCTCTTCCGCCTAGTAATGCTACCAATTTTTCTTCCATTTCTGTTTTTGATACATAGTATTTGTCTTCGTTTGTTTTATACATTGTGTATCCGCCGGCCATACCTCTTGGTATAATTGATATTTCCTTTACATCTGTTTGTGTTCCAAGATATTTGCTAACTAATGCGTGTCCCGCTTCGTGATATGCAGTTAATCTTTTATCTTTTTCTGACATTACTCTGCTTTGTTTTTCAATTCCGACAGTAACTTTTTTTACAGCTTCTTCTAAATCGCTTTTTGTTATTTCTTCGTGTTTGTGTCTTGTTGCAATTATAGCAGATTCGTTTAGCACATTGGCAAGTTCAGCTCCTGTAAATCCAGCAGTATCCCCTGCTATTTCTTCCATATTTACATTTGAGGCAAATTTCTTATTTTTTGCATGTATTTTTAATATAGCTTCTCTTCCTTTAATATCTGGAGGGGCAATTGTTATTTGTCTATCAAATCTACCAGGTCTTAGAAGTGCTTTATCTAGCATTTCTGGTCTGTTTGTTGCAGCAAGTACAATTACAGTTTGTTCTGATTCAAATCCATCCATCTCAACTAATAATTGATTTAATGTTTGATTGTTCTCTGTTTCTGAACCTCCTGCACTTGATCTTCTAGCTCCTATTGCATCAATTTCATCTATAAAAACTATACAAGGAGATATTTTCTTTGCTTTATCAAATAGCTTTCTTACTCTTGATGCACCAAGCCCTGCAAACATTTCTATAAATTCTGAACCACTCATAGAAATAAATGGCACTCCGGCTTCTCCTGCAATTGCTTTTGCAATTAAAGTTTTTCCTGTTCCTGGTTTTCCATATAAAAGTATACCTCTTGGTATCTTTGCTCCCATTTTTTGATATTTCTTCGGATTTTTTAAGAAATCCACTATTTCTAACATTTCGCTTTTTTCTTCGTCTAATCCTGCAACGTCGTCAAATGTTACATCTGTTTTATTTTCGTCTACTCCATATACTTTGCCCTTTTCTCCAAGTCCTTGCATTTTAAACATCATTACAAATAATGCTACAATTAGTAAAGTTGGAAGTAATGACATAAATGTACTCATTACAGTTTTTATTATTGGAGGAGATTTTTGCTCAACCTCTATTGGATTTCCATTTTCGTCAACTTTTTGTTGCACTAATTCTATAAAAGCTTGAACACTTGGAACTATTGCTGTTTTTTCCTTTTCTTCGTCTTTTAACTTAACTTTTATATTTTGACTACCTGTTGTCATTTCAACTCTTTCTATTTTGTCTTCATTCATTAGTTTTATTAATTCTGTATATGCTATTTCTGGCTTGTTTTCTTCATTTTGAGAATTTTTATTTGTTATATACCATATCATTCCAGCAATCGCTATTGCCAAAAATATAATAACTCCAAGCAAAACATATTCTTTGGTTTTGTTTTTCTTTTGTTTGTCATTCTGTTTTTTATTTTCGCTCATTTTCTCTCCTCCCCCTAGGCTTCTGAGCCTTCTGGCTCTCCACCTTCTTCTTTTTCCTTCTCTTTCTTATCTTGTTTTTCTTTCTTTTTAGCTTTTTCCTTTTCTTCTAACTCTCTTCTTTTTTCTTCTTCCAGTTCTTCTTTTACTTGTTCTTGTACTTTTTCTATTTTTCCAATTTCAACTTGTTGTTTTATAAGCTCTGAACGAGTTAGTAAAATTGCAGTAATTATATAAATATATGGTATTAGTGTGTACATTACTGAAAAATATTCCATATTAAATCCAGTTAATAATCGTATTGGTGTATATATTGCACTTAATAATACAGATAGTGTTACTGCATATATTGACATAATTCCAACTTGTGAGAACTTCAAATTTACTTTTACTATTTTAGTTGTTAAGTAGCCAATTAAGGCAATTAGTGCTATTTCCATAATTGTTGAAATTAAATATACAACATACATATATATCGCAATGCTAATGAAAAATGCAGTATATATAGAACCCATATTTACATTTGCAATTGTTTCTTCTACACTTTGCTTTGTTATTTCATTCCAGCCTGATGTATCAAAGTCTGCATAATTGTAGGTTGTTTGTCCAGCAATTCCATCTATTGCTAAAATCAATTTATCTTTTAAGAATATCGCTCCATTTGAATAATCACTAAGTTCTGTTATATATTTATTAATTTCTTCTTCGCTTTCAGTATTGGTATCTACAATTAATTTCATTTTCATATATTTGTCTTCTTTTACAGTATTTACTTTATCGTCTGATACCAATGTGCTATTTGAAAATGTGAAATTTGGAAATTCGCTTTCAAATGTATCTACCAAAAATATTGCCATTCCTGCAAATTTTCCTACTGCTGAAAGTGAAATGACTATTGTTAAAATTAAAATAAGTTTCATAAAATATTTTACTGCTACACTTGGTTTTTCTAGTGCTAAATCTTGATATTTTTCTACATTAAAAATTGCTAGCTTTGCACTTTTAAAAAAATTTCTCTTTACTTTTTCCATATTATATATACTCCCTTCTAATACTGCTATCAACATATAAAGGATTTATGTCTAGCTCTATATTGTCATTTGTTTTTATATTCTCACTACCAGTTATATCTATTGCCATATGGTACATTCCGATTTTTCCTACTAATCTATATTTTTTATTTCCTATTGTAATTTTTAATTTTTTGTCCTTAAATATATTTTTTACATCATTGTACAAATATCTTAATTTATCTATAAATCTGTATGAATCTGGGTAATTTCTTACATTGTAGCCATCAAAATATCCTACTGGAACAATTGCAACTTTGGTTCTTTTCTTAGTTTTAAAAGCATTCGAATAACCTATATTATATCCTTTTGGTAAAACTTTTATTTCTGAAATTTGAGTTCTAAATTTTCCTATTCTTTTAAGTCCAACTGTATTTGGAACTACAATTCTACCTAAAAATGCAGAACCTATCCTTACTGCATTTAAATGCATATTATCATATCTTAAAAATGCAGAAGAATTGCATATATGTAGCATTCCAGTTTCTATTTTATGATTTTGCAAATATGATGTTGCAGCTATAAATCTGTCAAATTGAAGGTTTGTCCATTTTTCGTTTTTGGCATAGGCTTGTGAAAAATGAGAAAATGTGCCTTCTATTTTTATATTTGTAATTTCTCTTAAAACAGCCACAGTTTCTTCAAGTCTGCTATAAACAAATCCATATCTTCCAAAACCAGTGTCGATTTTCAAATGAGCTCTTATTGTAATATTGTATTTTCTAGCCAATTCGTCAGCAAGTTTAATAGCCTCTATTGAGCCTACTGTAAGGATTATGTTATTTTGAATTAAAAGCTCAACATCTTCTTTTATGCAAGTAGAAGACATCATTAAAATATCTTCTTTAATACCAGCTTCTCTTAGAGCAATTGCATCTTCTGTTGTTGCTACTGCAAGCATTTCAATTCCATTATCAATTAGAAATTTAGAATACTCAACTAATCCGAAGCCCATAGCCATTTCCTTTTACAACTGCAATAACTTTTGTTTCTGTTTTTTGTGCTTTTTCCTTTATTATATTTATATTATGCTTTAAATCTTCTTTATTTATTAGTAGGGTTTTCAAATTATTACACCTTCTTATTTTTTCATTATTTTTCTCTTAAATCCCCTTAATTTTCTAAATGTTTTTTCAGAAAATTTATATAATTTATACCAAACCGGTTTGAAAGGAATGTAAATTTCTCCTATAAATTCTGTAAACTCTGCACCAAAGCCTTTCTTAAATCTGTATAATCCATATTGAGGATGGCTTTCGTCTACAACACCTGAAACACCTCTAAAATCGTACATATCGCAACCATTTGCAATAGCTTCTTTAATCATAGTCCATTGCAATAAATAATTTGGCATTAGATTTCTGTGTTCATTACTACTTGCTCCATACAAATACCAGGTTTTATTACCATACATAATTGGTATAATGCCTGCAATTGGCTTATCCTCGTAATATGCCATTAAAACTTTCATATGATTAGGAGCCAAATTATCATACATTTTTTCAAAATATGAAAGAGGACGAATTATAAAACCATCTCTATCTCCTGTTGTTACCATTATTTTATGAAAATCTTTTAAATCCTCTCTTGTGCCTTCTTTTACAACAACACCTTTTTTAGTTGCAAGCCTTATATTGTATCTAGTTTTTTGATGAAAAGCAGAAAAAATCTCGTCTTCTGTTTTGTCTTTCAAATCCAATCTAAATACATATCTAGGCTGAATTTCTTCTCTAAAATCCTTAGCATCATCTTTTATTTTATATCCAAGTTTGGTAACAACTTTTCTAAACTCCTCGTCACTACTCTTAATATCAGGCTCAACCTTAAAAACAAAAGCATTATATTTTTTAGCAATTTCTTTTGCTCCATCAGTCAATTGTTTCATAACTTCTTCATTATAAATATCACAAACAGGTCCTCTTGAAGAATACATCAAATTTCCAAAAATAGGTATTTTTCTAATTAGTATACTAATAGAACCAATAATCTCTCCATTCTCTCCCTCTGCCAAAACTATTTCATTCTTCCAAGCATCCTTAACCTTAGTCCATTCAAGCGACTGCTGGAAATTGCATCTATCATGCTTAGTCAAAAACTCTGTATATAACTCTCTATCCTTATCCTCTAAAATTCTCACTTCAAAACTTCCTCCACCTATAAATATTCAATGTTTATTTTACACTAAAATGGGCATTATTACAATAGTTTTAGGCAAAAAATACAACCAACGTGAACTCACGTTGGTCATAAAATTACTTGCTTAATTTGTATGTTCCATCTCCATTTGATACTAATTGGATACCAGATTGTAGACAAACTAAGGGACGAACGCCATCGTTGCCGCTATAACGGCTGCTGTCCACGCTGCCGTTGCAGTTCACGTAAAGCAAATTGTAGCCGTAACGAGCAGACGGAGAGGCGAGCCAATAATAGCTTGAATTTGAGCTTTCTGGTATTACATATAATCTATAATTTCTAAATATTTTTGTGTAATCTACTCTTGTTTGCAAACCAGAAACAGAATAGCCATATGTTGTTCCATCACTCCATTTTACATTATACCCATAGCTGTTCGTATTAGCACATTCTATATATCTATCTGGATGTGTGTCTTTGTATGATTTGCAAAGTAATTCTATGGTTGGTCCCCCTATTGCATAAGCTCCATATGTGCTATCTTTATATTGTGCATTCCATAAATCTATATCTAATAAATATGCTACCGATTTTATATTAGTATTTGTTGAACTTGGATAACTACTTACCCAACTTATCAATTTCTTTACCCTTGAATCTGTTATACTTGCAGATCCTGTATATGCTTGATAAATACTAGAAATGTCTATTTCATAATCTCCGCTTTTATTTATTGAATATGACCCTTTGCTTTGTGGAATATAACTATTTCTAGCATATCTATCTGCTATTAAGTATATTGTATTACTATCTTTATCTGCATAATATATTTGCCATTTTATATCTGGATCTCCACTTGGATCTGTGTAATTTGTTACTTCTCTTCCATAATATATTTCGGCATTATTTGCAATTTCTGTTGCATTTCCTCCTGATAAGTATTTTATAGTCTGTGTTTTACTTACAACAGCTCCATTTGCCTTAGTAACAGTACATTTTATTTCTCCTCCTAGTGGCACTGCTGTTCCATCTATTGCAGTACCATTTGTTACATATTCTACCTTTGATATAGGGGCAATTCCATTTGCACTATATGTAAAATAGTCGCTAGCAACAACGTTTTTATTTTCAGTTCCATTTATAATTTTAGCAGTTAATATTGGATCTGCTTTGTCTATGTTTGATATTGTTACACTATTTGTTTTCATTTCATCTGTTCCATTTGTTACTCTTGCCTTTACTGTACAATTTTCACTTATTGTTAATA